>NZ_JASCON010000034.1:0-54689 GCF_029959585.1 Pseudomonas sp. PS02302 | reverse complement strand
GAGGCTGAGGGATCGGGGAGGACGGGGTCGCGGCGGGAGTGGCGAAGCGCTGGCAGGCCGCCAGCGCTTCGGGGGAGGATCAGCGACGCAGGGTGGGGCGATAGCCCATCACGCCGTAGAACAGGATGTAGAGGTAGCAGACCAGCGGGATCAGGAAGGAGGGCAGCAGGCCGATGGTGTCGGCGAAGTAGCCCTGGATGGCCGGCACCAGCGCGCCACCGACGATACCCATGCACAGCAGACCCGAACCCTTGGAGGTGAACTTGCCCAGGCCCTTGAGCGCCAGGGAGAAGATCGTCGGGAACATGATGGAGTTGAAGAAACCGATGGCCAGCAGGGACCACATGGCGACCTTGCCACCCTGCAGCACGGCGATGGCCAGCAGTACGCCAATGGCGATGGCGTTGAAGGTCAGCACCAGATTCGGCCGTACCTTGGTCATGATCACGCCGCCGATGAAGCGACCGATCATGGCGCCACCCCAGTACAGCGACAGGTACTTGGCGGCGGTGGCGGCGTTCAGGCCGGCCACGTCCGGGCTTTCCATCAGGCTCACCAGGTAGCTGCCGATGGAGACTTCCGCGCCCACGTACATGAAGATGCCGACCACGCCGAGCAGCAGGTGGCGATAGGCCCAGACGCTGCTGGCGGTCAGGGCGTTTTCGTCAGTGGCGTTGTCCTGTTCGGTGTCCTTGATCTGCGGCAGGCGGAAGAGGCCGATGATCACCGCCAGGGCCACCAGCATGCCGGCCAGGATCAGGTAGGGCAGCTGTACCGAGTGGGCGGCGGAGTCTTCGCCGACCAGTGCCAGGATGGTCACCGCGCCCACCAGCGGGCCGACGGTGGTACCCAGGGAGTTGAAGGCCTGGGTCAGGTTGAGGCGCGAGGCCGCGGTTTCCGGCTTGCCGAGGATGGTGACATAGGGATTCGCTGCCACCTGCAGCACGGTGATACCGGCCGCCAGCACGAACAGGGCGGTCAGGAAGAAGCCGTAGGACTGGGCTCCGGCTGCCGGGTAGAACAGCACGCAACCGACGCCGGCGGTGAGCAGGCCGACGATGATGCCCTTCTTGTAGCCCAGGCTTTCCACCAGGCGACCTGCCGGGAAGGACACGATGAAGTAGGCGGTGAAGAAGCAGAACTGGATCAGCGAGGCCTGCAGATAGCTGAGGGTGAAGACCGCCTTGAGGTGGGGAATGAGGATGTCGTTCAGCGAGGTGATCAGCCCCCACATGAAGAACAGCATGGTGAGGACGATCAAGGGTCCGCGGTAGCTCTGGTTTTGATTGTGCATTGGGGCTCCATGGGTACTACAGTTTCTTGTTTCTGCCCGGCATGGCCAGACAGCGCTGTCTAGGGCGGCTGCGCAGACACAGCGAAGCGGCGCGAGATTAAGCTATTCACGCTGCTGAATCCATTCTTCCTGGAGGTTCGCAGGCGAAGTGCCGGCGCCTTCGACCGCGGGTCCTGGGACCGGTTCAGCCGGGCAGGGGGCGGAAATGAAAAACGGCGCCAGAGGCGCCGTTTGGTTCACACAAGCGAGGGCTATCAGCCCTGCCAGCGCTTCAGGACCAGGGTGGCGTTGGTGCCGCCGAAGCCGAAGCTGTTGCTCATGATGAGGTCCAGCTTGGCGTCTTCCTTGGTCTCGCGCAGGATCGGCAGGTCGGCGACCTCCGGATCCAGCTCGTCGATGTTGGCCGAGCCGGCGATGAAGTTGCCTTCCATCATCAGCATGCAGTAGATGGCCTCGTGCACACCGGCCGCGCCCAGTGAGTGGCCGGACAGGCTCTTGGTGGAGCTGATGGCCGGAGCCTTGTCGCCGAACACGGCGCGCACGCCCTTGATCTCGGCCACGTCGCCCACCGGAGTGGAGGTGCCGTGGGTGTTCAGGTAGTCGATCTCGCCGTCGACGGTGGACAGCGCCTGCTGCATGCAGCGGATGGCGCCTTCGCCACTCGGGGCGACCATGTCGTAACCATCGGAGGTCGCGCCGTAGCCGACGATCTCGGCGTAGATCTTGGCGCCACGGGCCAGGGCGTGTTCGAGTTCCTCGACCACCACCATGCCGCCGCCGCCGGCGATGACGAAACCGTCACGCTTGCTGTCGTAGGCACGGGAGGCCTTTTCCGGCGTCTCGTTGTAGTCGCTGGAGAGCGCGCCCATGGCATCGAACAGCATGCTCTGGGTCCAGTGCTCTTCCTCGCCGCCGCCGGCAAAGACGACGTCCTGCTTGCCGAGCTGGATCTGCTCCATGGCCAGGCCGATGCAGTGGGCGCTGGTGGCGCAGGCCGAGGCTACGGAGTAGTTCAGGCCCTTGATCTTGAAGGGAGTGGCCAGACAGGCGGAGACCGTGCTGCTCATGGTCCGGGTCACGCGGTAGGGACCGACGCGCTTGACGCCCTTCTCGCGCAGGATGTCCAGGGCTTCCATCTGGTTGAAGGTGGAAGCGCCACCGGAACCGGCGATCAGGCCGGTACGGGGGTTGGAAACCTGGTCTTCGGCCAGGCCGGAGTCCTTGATCGCCTGCTCCATCGCCAGATAGGCGTAGGCAGCGGCATCGCCGACGAAGCGCTTGACCTTGCGGTCGATCAATTCTTCGAGGTTCAGGTCGATGGAACCGGAAACCTGACTGCGCAGACCCATTTCGGCATATTCCGGATTGTGACGGATGCCGGCACGGCCTGCGCGCAGGTTGGCGGAAACGGTGTCTTTATCATTGCCCAGGCACGAAACGATACCCAGACCGGTAATGACGACGCGACGCATGCGAAAAGCCCTTAGAAGCTATCGGTGGAAGTGAACAGGCCAACGCGCAGACCTTCGGCGGAGTAGATCTCGCGGCCGTCCACGCTTACGGTGCCATCGGCGATGGCGAGAATCAGCGACCTGTTGATGGTGCGTTTGATATGGATATTGTAGGTGACCTTCTTGGCGGTCGGCAGTACCTGGCCGAAGAACTTCACTTCACCAGAGCCCAGGGCGCGACCGCGACCCGGATTGCCCTGCCAGCCAAGGTAGAAACCGACCAGCTGCCACATGGCATCCAGGCCCAGGCAGCCCGGCATTACCGGATCGCCTTCGAAATGGCAGCCGAAGAACCAGAGGTCGGGACGGATATCGAGTTCCGCCACCAGTTCGCCCTTGCCGTATTTCCCGCCTACCTCACTGATATGCACGATCCGATCGATCATCAGCATGTTCGGTGCGGGCAATTGGGCATTGCCCGGACCGAAGAGCTCGCCACGGCTGCAGCGCAGCAAGTCTTCGTAGGTAAAGGCGTGTTGTTTGGTCATGCAAGCTCCTGTAGCTGGCCTAGGTCCAGGCTCTGGCGACTCCAATGGTCGCTCTGGGTATGGCTTCGTGTAGCAGTAGACTGTCGGGGCATGGGGAAAGTCACAGGCCAGCGCCCCGCTCGTTAACGGACCATTGTGCACTTTCCGCAGTCAATTCTCCATCCTGGGCCGCGCGAGCGGCTACCGTATACTGGCGACGAGGCCGCGCGATCGCGGTGAAGCCGAGAGTTTCGATGACAGTCCAATCCCCCATCGCCGTCCTGGGCGGCGGCAGTTTCGGTACCGCCCTGGCCAATCTGGTCGCCGAGAACGGGCTGCCGGTGCGCCTGTGGATGCGTGATCCGCAGCAGGCCGAGACCATCCGTCGCGAACGCGAGAATCCGCGCTATCTAAAGGGCATCAAGGTGCACGCCGCGGTCGAGGCGACCAGCGACCTGCAGGGCGCCATCCAGGGCTGCGAACTGATCCTGGTGGCGCTGCCGTCCAGCGCGCTGCGCCAGGCGCTGGCGCCCATCGCCCAGCAACTGGAAGGGCGTTTTCTGGTCAGCACCACCAAGGGCATCGAGGCGCATTCCTTCATGCTGATGAGCGAGATCCTCGCGGAAATCGTGCCGCGGGCGCGCATCGGCATCATCTCCGGGCCCAACCTCGCCCGCGAGATCGCCGAGCATCAGCTTACCGCCACGGTGGTGGCCAGCGAGGATGAAGAGGTCTGCCGGCGGGTCCAGGCGGCGCTGCACGGTCGCACCTTCCGCGTCTATGCCAGCGCCGACCGCCTCGGCGTGGAGCTGGCCGGTGCCCTGAAAAACGTCTACGCCATCATCGCCGGCATGGCCGCGGCCCTGGCGATGGGCGAGAACACCCGCAGCATGCTGATCACCCGCGCCCTGGCCGAGATGACCCGCTTCGCCGTGCAGCGTGGCGCCAATCCCATCACCTACCTGGGCCTGGCCGGGGTAGGGGACCTGATCGTGACCTGCTCGTCGGAGAAGAGCCGCAACTACCGGGTGGGCCAGGCCCTCGGTCGGGGACAGACCCTGGCCGAGGCGGTGGCGCAGATCGGCGAGACCGCCGAGGGCGTCAACACCCTGCGCGTGCTCAAGGAAAAGGCGGATGAGCTGGGCGTCTACATGCCCCTGGTCAACGGCCTCTATGCGATCCTGTTCGAGGGTCGCAGTCTGGGCCAGGTGATCGAGGCCCTGATGGGCGGCGAACCCAAGACCGATGTCGATGTGGCGGACGCCCCTTTTACTTGAGCCGCTACACTGTCTGAAAAGAGGAATTCCCATGTCTCAACCCGAGCATTCCCGCGAGCTGCTGGGCCTGCGCCTGATCTGGATGCTGCTGTTCCTGTTCGTCTGGCTGGGTGCGCAGTACGTGCTGGCGGTGGTGGTACTGGTGCAACTGGTGGTGCGCCTGATCAAGGGCGAGGCCAATCCCGGGCTGATCGCCTTCGGCGCCGCCCTGGGCACCTATCTGGCGCAGATCGTCCGCTTCGGCACCTTCGCCAGCGAAGTGAAGCCCTGGCCCTTCGCCGACTGGCCGGCCACCGCGCAACCCGACGACCGCTCCGCCACCGCGCCATGAGGCTCTGGCTGCTGCGCCATGGTGAAGCCGAAGCGCGAGCGCCGAGCGACGAGGTGCGCGAGCTGACCGCGGCCGGTCGCGCCGAGGTGCTGCGCAGCGCCCTGCAGCTGCAGGAAGCAAAGCTGCAGCTCATCCTGGCCAGTCCCTACGTGCGCGCGCAGCAGACGGCGGCCCTGGTCCGGCAGCAACTGGGCTGGCCGGGCGAGGTGCGCAGCGTCTCCTGGGCCACGCCCGACGGCGAGCCGGAGCGCGCCCTGGCGGAACTGGCGCGACTGGAGGTGGAGGAGCTGCTGCTGGTGACCCACAATCCCTTCGTCGGTGAACTGGCCGGGTGGTTGCTGCACGGTCATCGGCAGGCGCCGGTGGCCATGGGCACCGCCTCCCTGCTGTGCCTGGAGGCACCGCTGCCCCTAGCCGGCGGTTTCGATCTGGTCAGTCGCTTCCACGGCTGACGCCCTTGCAAGGAAAGTACATGAGCATCTGGCAGACCCTTCCGGATCCCGCGGACCTCGAGCGTGCGCTCGAAAACACCCTGGCCGAACACCTGGACATGCGCATCGAGGCCTGGGACGACAGCAGCCTTACCGCCAGCATGGTGGTCGACCGCCGCACCCACCAGCCGATGGGGCTGCTGCATGGCGGCGCCTCGGTGGCCCTGGCGGAAACCGTGGGCTCGATCGCCAGCATGCTCTGCGTGGATCGCTCGCGCTTCTATTGCGTGGGTCAGGAAATCAATGCCAACCACCTGCGCGGCGTCCGGTCCGGGCGGGTGACGGCGGTGGCCCGGCCCCTGCATCTGGGGCGCAGCAGCCATGTCTGGGATATCCGCCTGAGCGACGAAGAGGGGCGCCTGACCTGTGTCTCGCGCCTGACGGTAGCCGTGGTCGCCTTGCAGCGAGACGCCTCCCAGGCATGAAGCGCGCACTGTCGTCGGCGGAGCCAAAGTCATGACCGCCCAGGTGCAGGAATTGCGCCTGGAGCTGCCCCATATCGAGCTGAGCGCCCGGGTGTTCGGCCCGGAAGACGGCTATCCAGTGCTGGCGCTGCATGGCTGGCTCGACAATGCCATGACCTTCGCCCAGCTCGCTCCGCGGCTGCCAGGGCTGCGTATCGTCGCCCTGGATCTGCCGGGACATGGCCTGTCGGCACATCGTCCCGCGGGCGTCGGCTATGCCATCCAGGACTATGGGCTGGACGTGCTCGCTGCCGCCCGGCAACTGGGCTGGGACCGCTTCGGCCTGCTCGGGCATTCCATGGGGGCCATCGTTGGCGTCATCGCCGCCGCCGCCCTGCCGGAGCAGATCGAGCGCCTGGCGCTGATCGATGGCCTGCTGCCCTACACCACGCCGGCGGAGGAAGTCGCCGAGAAGCTGGGCAAGGCCTTGCTCGCCGAACTGGAAGTGCCCAATCGGCGCAAGCCGGTCTACGCCACCGTGGAAGACGCCGTGGCGGCGCGGTTGAAGGGCGCCCTGACGGTCAGTCGCGAAGCCGCCGAGTTGCTTGCCGAGCGCGGGCTGATGGCGGTGCCCGGCGGCTACACCTGGCGCTCCGATCCGCGCTTGCGCCTGCCCAGCCGGATCCGCTTTACGCCGGAACAGGCTGCCGCCTGCCTGGGCGCCGTCCGCTGCCCAACGGCGCTGGTGGTGGCCGCGGGCGGCCTGGTGGCGCCCCATGCCGAGGCCATGCGCCTGGCACGGCAGCAGCCGAACGTCCGTCTCCATGAACTGCCGGGCGGGCACCATCTGCATCTGGACGATGCCACGGGCGCCCAGGCCGTCGCAGATTGTTTCAATGCCTTCTTTGCCGCCGGCACCGGGCACGACGAATAATGCGGCATGCCTAGCCGTCCGTCTTGCTCGCGCTTCCCCTTCGTTCGACGCTCTTTGCTGATCGGCCTGCTGCTGTCCGCCGGGATGGCGCAGGCGGAGGTATTGCCGGAGATCGCGCCCATGGATCATGCCCAGCTCGTGCGCGAAAGCGGACCGGCCAGCGCCGAACGCCTCTATCCACTGGGACCGGTCAGTCGCATTGGCGGTCGGCTGCGCCTGGAGGACTCGCTGCAGCTGGAAGGCCAGCTGCTGACCCAGACCTTCGAGCTGGCCAGCGGTCATCCGCCGCTGGCACGGTTGGACAGCGAACGGCAGCGCCTGCAGCAGCAGGGCGCGACGCTGCTCTACTGGTGCGAAGGGCGTGATTGCGGCGCCAGCAATGTCATCGCCAACAGCCTGCTGGGCGAAGCCATGCTCTATGGGCCGGATGATCAGCAGGGGCTGCTGGTGCTGCAACTGGCGGAGCCACAGACGGTGCTGACCCTCTATGGCATCACCCGTGGCAATCGTCGCGGCTACCTGCATGCCGAGCGGCTGCAGGCCGGCCAGCCCCTGCCTGAACTGTTGCCCAGCGCCGCTACCCTGCTCAAGGAATTGCAGCGCGACGGCCAACTGCGCTTGTCCGCCCTGGAGCGGGCGCCAGAGCAACCCTGGATCGCCCGCCTTGCGGCGGCCCTGGCGCTCAATGGCGATGTGGCGGTGACCCTCGGCGGCGACCAGGCCGCAGCCTGGCAGAGCGCCCTGCGCGAGGCGGGAATCCGCGCGCCGCGGCTGCAGACCGAAGCCGGTCGGGCCGCCGGGCTCTATCGCCGCTAGACGTCGTTGACGTAGCGGGTCCGCCCTGCGCCCAGGCCGAACAGCGTGGCCAGCACGGCGATCAGGGTAAAGAGCACGCCCATGGGCGCCCAGCCGTGGGTGGCGTCGTGGATGATGCCCACCAGCAGCGGACCGAGCGAAGCCAGGCTGTAGCCCGCGCCCTGGGCCATGCCCGACAGCCGCCCGGCGGTTTCTGCATCCCGCGAGCGCAGCACCAGCAGGGCGAGGGCCAGGCTGAAGGTGCCGCCCTGGCCCAGGCCGAGGATCACCGCCCACAGCCAGAGGCTGCCGACGGGGGCGTACAGACAGCCGAGCAGGCCGGCGAGGGTCAGACTCATCACCACCACGATGGCCAGGCGCTGGTCCTGGCCGCGGGTCGCCAGCCAGGGGGCGGTGAGGGCGCTGACCAGCTGGGTCATCACCGAGCCCGACAGCATCAGTCCGGCCTGCACCATGCCCAGGCCGCGATCCATCAGCAGGGTCGGCAGCCAGCCGAAGACGATATAGGCCAGCGACGACTGCAAGCCCATGTAGAGGGTGATCTGCCAGGCCAGCCGATTGCGCCACAGCGAACCCCCAGCACCCCGCGCCGGTGCGGTCGTGGGCGCCTGGCGCAGCTGTGGCAGCCACACCAGCAGCGCGATCACGGCGACCAGGGCCCAGGCGGCGAGGGCAGGCTGCCAGTGGCCGTCGAAGGCTTCGGCAAGGGGCGCGGTGGCCCCGGCGGCCACGGCGGCGCCAATGCACAGCATCATGGTGTAGAGCCCCATCAGCTGGCCGGCCTGGGCAGCAAAGTCGCGCTTGACCAGGGCCGGCAGCAGCACGCCAAGGATGCCGATGCAGGCACCGGCGATCAGGCTGCCGAGAAACAGCCCCAGGGGCGGCAGCAGGCTGCGCAGGACGATGCCACAGGCGAGCAGTGCCAGGATGGCGCCCAGGGTGCGTTCGCTGCCCCAGCGGCGCGCCAGGCGCGGAGCCAGGGGCGCGAACAGCCCCAGGCAGAGCACCGGCAGGGTGGTGAGCAGGCCGATGGCGCTGCTGGACAGGCCCGTGCTGGCCTCGATCTGCCGCAGCAGGGGCGCCAGGCTGGAGAGGGCCGGGCGCAGGTTGAGGGCGATGAGCATGAGGCTGGCGAGCAGCAGGCCGCGTTGCCAGGACGTGAGATGGGAAGTCGCTGAGGAAGACATGAGCACTGCTATGACCGGGGAAACCGCCAATGCTAGCGCACCCTGGCCATAACGCACGGCGCTTCCCTTCGCTACCCTGCAACGGGAAAAAATAGTTGGCGGACCGGCTAAAAAATCGCCAGTTCGTTAATCGCCGCACCGCCGCTCGCTTGTCCGGGGTCAGCTGGAGGTTTTCCACGAGGTTATCCACAGCAACTGTGGATTACCCTCAGAAAACAGCCCTTTTGCTTTGGCGGGCGATCTGTTAAGCGCGGCGGGTGCCCGCCAGCAGACGGGCATTTGCTACTATTACGCCCCTTCGCGCTGCCTGTCGAATCAGCGCCACCGCTGAACCGGAGTAACGATGACCGATCCCATTCGCCTCACCCAATACAGCCACGGTGCCGGTTGTGGTTGCAAGATCGCCCCCAAGACCCTGGAGACCATCCTGGCCGGCAGCGGCGCCCAGCACCTGGATCCGCGCCTGTGGGTGGGCAATGCCTCGCGCGACGACGCGGCGGTCTATGGCCTGGACGACGAGCGCGGGGTGGTCTCCACCACCGATTTCTTCATGCCCATCGTCGATGACCCCTTCGATTTCGGCCGCATCGCCGCCACCAATGCCATCAGCGACATCTACGCCATGGGTGGCGATCCGCTGCTGGCCATCGCCATCCTCGGCTGGCCGGTCAACGTGTTGCCGCCGGAAGTGGCGCGCGAGGTCATCGCCGGGGGGCGGCGGGTGTGCGACGAGGCCGGCATTCCCCTGGCCGGCGGTCATTCCATCGATGCGCCCGAGCCGATCTTCGGCCTGGCCGTCACCGGGATCGTGGAAAAGCGTCATCTCAAGCGCAACGACACCGCGACCCTGGGCAGCCGCCTCTATCTGACCAAGCCGCTGGGCATCGGCATCCTCACCACCGCCGAGAAGCGCGCCCTGCTGCGGCCCGAGGATCGCCATCTGGCGCGCGACACCATGTGCCTGCTCAATCGTCCTGGCAGTCGCTTCGGCCGGCTGGCCGGGGTCACGGCGATGACCGACGTCACCGGCTTCGGCCTGCTCGGCCACCTGGTGGAGATGGCCGACGGCAGTGGCCTCACCGCCGAACTCGACTTCGCCGCCATTCCCCGCCTCGAAGGGGTGGAGTTCTACCTGCAGCAGGGCTGCGTGCCCGGCGGTACCGAGCGCAACTTCGACAGCTACGGCAGCCGCATCGCCCCGCTGGCCGAAGACCGCCGCCAACTGCTGTGCGATCCCCAGACCAGCGGCGGCCTGCTGGTGGCCGTGGCGCCCGAGGGCGAGGCGGAATTTCTCACCGTCGCCGCGGAGCTGGGCCTGGCTCTGCAACCCATAGGGCGACTGGTGGACCGACGCGCCCATGCGGTCGAGGTGGCCTGATGAGTCAGCGTGAGGATGCCCGCGACCTGCAGGCGTTGTTCCTGAGCGATATTCCCCTGGTCGATGTCCGCGCCCCCGTGGAGTTCGGCAAGGGCGCCTTTCCCCGGGCGACCAATCTGCCGCTGATGAACGACCTGGAACGCCAGCGCGTCGGCACCCGCTACAAGCAGCAGGGTCAGCAGGCCGCGCTGCAACTGGGTCATCAACTGGTGTCCGGTGCGGTGAAGGAAGCGCGCATCCAGGCCTGGGCCGACTTCGCCCAGGCGCATCCCGAGGGCTATCTCTATTGCTTTCGCGGCGGCTTGCGCTCGCAGATCAGCCAGGAATGGCTGCGCAGCGAAGCCGGCATCGCCTATCCGCGGGTGGTGGGGGGCTACAAGGCCATGCGCACCTTCCTCATCGACACGCTGCAGCAGGCGCTCGCCGAATGCGCCTTCGTGGTGGTGGGCGGCATGACCGGCACTGGCAAGACCGAAGTGGTGGCCCAGCTCGACAACGCCGTCGATCTCGAAGGCCACGCCAACCACCGGGGCTCCAGCTTCGGCAAGCGCGCCACGCCGCAGCCGGGGCAGATCGATTTCGAGAACAGCCTGGCCATCGACCTGCTGCGGCGTCGCCATGCGGGGCAGGCGCAATTCGTACTGGAAGACGAGTCGCGCCTGGTCGGTCGCTGCTCCCTGCCGCTGGACTTGCACCAGGGCATGCAGCAGTACCCCTTGGTCTGGCTGGAGGACAGCCGGGAAAACCGCATCGAGCGCATCCTGCGCGACTATGTCATCGACCTGGCGGCGGAATTCATCGGCCTGCACGGTCCCGAGCAGGGCTTTGCGCTGTTCGCCGAGCAACTGCGCAGGAGTCTTTCCGGCATCGCCAAGCGTCTGGGTGGTGAACGCTTCCAGCGCCTGTCGGCCATTCTCGAAGAGGCCCTGGCGGAGCAGGAGCGCTCGGGCGACGTCGCGGCTCATCGTGGCTGGATCGAGGGACTGCTGGCGGAATACTACGACCCCATGTACGCCTATCAGCGCGAGAGCAAGGCCTCCCGGGTGATCTTCAGCGGCGATCAGGCCGCCGTGGTCGAATTTTTGCGCAACCGGCACTGAACAGCCTCCGCGCTTGGCGGTCTACGCTGCGGTTATCCGGCCGTTCCGGCCGGCTGCAGGTCGCAAGGAGACAAAAGAGATGAAAGCGAAACTGGTTCCTGTTCTGGCCGCCACCCTGGCTGCCGTGGTACTCGCAGGGTGCTCGGGGAAGGTGGTCAATCGCGACAGCTGCGCCGCCCAGACCCGTTCCGCCTGGCAGGAGCTCGACCTGGCCAAGGCCGAAGGCTTTTCCGGTACGGTGAGCTATTCCAAGGCGCTGGCGCTGCTGTCCACTGCCAAGACGCAACAGCAGGTCGAGGCCTACACCGGCTGCGTGAAGAATGCGGAAAAGGCGAGCTTCTATATTCGCGAGTCCCGCGCCGGTCGTTGAGTGGTCCTACGGCTGGCAAACGGCCACCATCCAAAGCGACGTCGGCATAACCGCGTGCGACGGATTACGGCCCGTTAGCCCCCAACCCCTCAAGAATCGGCTTCTGCGGACGACAGCGTCGGTAGAACTCATTCCGTTGGGGTGCCGTATGAAAGGGATTGCCCGCTATCGCCTGGCCAATTGGCGAACCGCGACCAAACTGGCCGTGGGCTTCGGCCTGGTGCTGCTGCTGACCCTGGTGGTCGCCTTGCAGGGCGGGCTCGCGCTCAAGGACGTGGAACATCGCTTCGGTTCCCTGCGCGACATGGCCGCGGTCAACCGGCAGGTGATGCAGCTCCGCGCCCTTGAGCAGGGTTTTCGCCTCAGCGGCGAGGCGGCCCAGGCCGAGCACCTGCGGCAGGCGCTACCGCTGGTACTCGATCACCTGGGACAGCTCGGGTCCGAGGTGGGCAGCGCCAACGCGGCCGATATCGACGCTGCCCGCATGGCCACCCAGGCCTACGGCGCCGCCTTCGCCGACTATGAGCGCCTCAACACCTCACGCCGTCTGGCCATGGAGGGGGCGGCCTTCCTCGTGGAAGGCGCGGCCAACAGCCTGGATATCCTCCAGTCCGGCCTGCTGGACGATGGCGCCTATGCCCTCAAGGACTCCGGCGGCAAGCAGGGCGCCGAACTCCTGACCCTGTCGCAGCAGGTCGGCGAACTCTATCGCCTGATGCTCAAGAGCCTCGACGAAGCCCAGGCGCGGGCGAGCAAGAGCACGGTGGACGACCAGCCGCTGCCCTCGGCCAGCGCCGCCCTCGAATTGCTGGCCAAGGTGGAGCCGCAACTGAGCGATCCGGCCTATTCCTCGGTCATCCAGGACGTCTCCACCAACATCAAGGAATTCATCCGCCGCCTGGGCGACTATGCCGCCGCCCTGGCCCAGGAGCAGGCCGCCGGCGCGCGCATGAGCAGCCTGGCCGAGACCGCCGTGCAGCGGGTCGATGCCCTCTACGGCCAACAGGAAGTCGAACTGCAGGCGATGATGACCAAGCGCCTGCTGACCATCGGTGGCGTGGCCTTGCTGGCGTTGATCGTCGGCGCCCTGGCTGCGCTGATCATCACCCTGGCCATCGTCCGGCCGCTGCGCAAGGTGATCGCCGCTGCCGAACGCATCGCCCAGGGTCAGCTGGATGTCGAATTGACGGTGGATCGGGGTGACGAGATCGGCCAGCTGCAGAGATCCAGCGCCAGCATGGTGGCGGCGCTGCGCGGCATGGTCCTGCAGTTGCAGAGCGGTATCGGCCGACTCGGCCAGTCCGCGGCCGCCCTGGCCGAGCAGGCGCGCGAGGCGCAGCTGGGCGTGACCCGCCAGCGGGAGGAAACCGATCAGGTGGCCGCGGCCATGGCCGAACTGGCCGCCACGGCCCAGGGGGTCGCCGCGGACGCCGAGGCCGCTGCCGGTGCCGGCGATCAGGCCGAACGCCAGGTCAGCGATGGCCAGGCGGTGATCGGCCGCAGCCTGGCCGGCATCGAGACCCTGGGGGTGGACGTTCGCGCCGCTGCCGAGCGGCTCCAGGGCGTGTCCCACGACAGCCAGGCGATCAGCAGCGTGCTCGACGTGATCAAGGCGGTGGCCGAGCAGACCAATCTGCTGGCGCTCAACGCGGCCATCGAGGCGGCGCGCGCCGGGGAACAGGGTCGCGGCTTCGCCGTGGTCGCCGACGAGGTCCGGGCCCTGGCGCGCCGTACCCAGCAGTCGAGCGTCGAGATCGAACAACTCATCGTGGTGTTGCAGAAGGGCAGTGGCGAGGCGGTCGCGCGGATGCAGCAGAGCGAGACGCTGCTGGCCGGGACCCTGGGCAGTGCCGGTGACACGCGGCGCGCCTTTGCCGGTATCGCCACGGCGGTGGCCAGCATCCAGCAGAAGAATCAGCAGATCGCCGCGGCGGCGGTCCAGCAGCGTGGGGTGGCCGAAGAGGTCGCGGTCAATGTCACGCGCATTCGCGACGGTGCCGATCAATCCAGTCAGGCGATGGCGGCGACGGCCTCGGCCAGCCGCGAGCTGGCCGAACTGGGTGACGAACTCTCGCGCCTGGTGCAGCGCTTCCACGTCTGACCGGCGCTGTTACTGAGCGTTGAGCGCCTGGCCGGTGGTGCCCTGGCTGGCCGGACCGAGCAGATAGAGATAGACCGGCAGGATGGCGTCCGCCGCAGGCACCCGGGCCGGGTCCTCCTCGGGATAGGCCGCCGCGCGCATGGCGGTACGGGTACCGCCCGGGTTGACGCTGTTGACCCGGATACCGGCTTCTCCAAGCTCCTCGGCCCAGACCTGCATCAGGCCCTCGGTGGCGAACTTGGACACCGAATAGGCGCCCCAGCCAGCCCGGCCCTTGCGACCGACACTGCTGGAGGTGAAGATCACCGAAGCCTCACCGGCAGCCTTGAGCAGGGGCAGCAGGGCCTGGGTCAGGGCGAAGCCGGCCTGGACATTGACCTGCAGCACCTGCGCCAGGGCCGTGGCGGGCGTCTGCTCCAGCAGTACCCGCGGCCCCAGCAGGCCGGCGTTGTGCACCAGTCCATCCAGACGACCATGACGTCGCTGCAGGCGCTCAGCGACGGCGGCATAGGCCGCCGCATCGGCCTGTTCGAGATCCAGCACCAGGGTCTCGGCCTGGCCGCCGCTGGCCTGGATCTCCTGGCGCAGCTGATCCAGCGCCGCGGCATCGCGACCCTGGAGGATGAGGGTCGCGCCCAGGGCGGCGCAGCCCTTGGCCAGGGCGGCGCCGATGCCGCGATTGGCGCCGGTGACGAGGATGATCCGGTCTCTGAGCAGGTCGGCCGGAGCCTGGTAGTCGAACATCTGAACCCCTAGCAGCCGCACAGTGCGCGATCGAGCAGCGCACGCAATTCCAGCGGATGGTCGATGATGGCGTCGGCACCCCAGTGCTCGGGGTGGTCGTCCGGATGGATGTAGCCGTAGCGCGCCGCCACCGTCTTGCTGCCGGCGGCGCGGCCCGACTCGATGTCGCGCAGGTCGTCGCCGATGAACAGTGCGGTCTGGGGATCGACATCCAGTTGCCGACAGGCCAACAGCACCATCTCCGGGTCCGGCTTGCTGTGCGTGACGTGATCCGGGCAGACCAGGCAGGCCGAGCGCTTGGCCAGGCCCAGGCGCTGCATGATGGGCTCGGCGAAGCGCACCGGCTTGTTGGTCACCACGCCCCAGCGCAGCCGGGCGGCGTCGAGATCGCGCAGGATCTCCTCCATGCCGTCGAACAGCCGGGTATGGACCGCGCACTGCGTCTGGTAGCGCGCGAGGAATTCCAGGCGCAGCGGTTCGAGTTCGGCGCCCAGCGGATCGACCTCGAAGCCGGCCAGGATCATCGCCTTGGCACCGCCGGAAATGACGCCGCGCAGGCGGGCCTCGTCGGCCGCTGCCAGGCCATGGTCCTGGCGCATGGCCTGGATGATGGCGATGAAATCCGGCGCCGTGTCCAGCAGGGTGCCGTCCATGTCGAAAAGGACCGCTTGCAGACGCATGGCCTAGTCCTCGCGCTGGGTGCGCACCATGTAGTTCACCGTCACGTCGCCTTCCAGCTTGTATCTCTTGGTCAGCGGGTTGTAGGTGAGGCCGATGACGTCACGCAGATTGAGGCCGGCGGCGCGGGCCCAGGCCCCCAGCTCCGAGGGGCGGATGAACTTGCGGAAATCGTGGGTACCGCGCGGCAGCAGGCGCAGCACGTATTCGGCGCCGACGATGGCGAACAGATAGGCCTTGGGATTGCGGTTGATGGTGGAAAAGAACACCTGACCGCCCGGCTTGACCAGGTCGTGGCAGGCCTTGATCACCGAGGAGGGATCCGGCACGTGTTCGAGCATCTCCAGGCAGGTCACGATGTCGTAGGTGCCGGCGTGCTTGCGTGCGTGGTCCTCGGTGGTCTCCTGGATGTATTCCACCGGCACGCCGGATTCCAGCTGGTGCAACCGGGCCACCGCCAGGGGCGCCTCGGCCATGTCGATACCGGTCACCTGGGCACCTCGTTGGGCCATGGCTTCACTGAGGATGCCGCCACCGCAGCCGACGTCCAGCACCTTCTTGCCGGCCAGGCCAGCGTGCTGGTCGATCCAGTTGACGCGCAGCGGGTTGATGTCGTGCAGCGGCTTGAATTCGCTCTCGCGGTCCCACCAGCGGTAGGCGAGGGCCTCGAACTTGGCGATCTCGGCGTTATCGACGTTGGACATGGTGTTCTCCAGAGGCAAGGGAGCGGGGCGCGTCAGGCGCCCTGCTGGATACGGGTGGCCCACTGCTGCGCATTGGCTATGAGTTCGGCCTCGTCCAGGCGCACGAGTTCGCTCTGGCGCAGCAGCGGCACGCCGCCGACCCAGACGTCGCTGACGCGATCGCGGCCGGTGGCGTAGATGAGTTGCGAGACGGGGTCATAGAGCGGCTGCTGGGCGAGACCGCTGAGGTCGACGGCGGTCAGGTCGGCCGCCTTGCCGACTTCCAGCGAACCCAGGCAGCGCTCCAGGCCCAGGGCGCGGGCGCCGTTCAGGGTCGCCATGCGCAACGCGCGGTGGGCATCCAGGGCGGTGGCCGAGCCGGCGACGGCCTTGGCCAGCAGGGCCGCGGTACGGGTCTCGCCGAGCAGATCGAGGTCGTTGTTGCTGGCCGCGCCGTCGGTGCCGATGGCGACATTGACGCCGGCCTGCCAGAGGCGCTCCACCGGGCAGAAGCCGCTGGCCAGCTTGAGGTTGGACTCGGGGCTGTGGATGACGTGGCTGTTGGTTTCGACCAGGTTTTCCAGGTCCTCGTCGTCCACCTGGGTCATGTGCACGGCCTGGAAACGCGGGCCGAGCAGGCCCAGGCGCCGTAGCCGGCTGAGCGGCCGCTCGCCGGTCTGCTCCAGCGCCTGCTCCACCTCCAGGGCGGTCTCGTGGACGTGCATCTGAATCGGTGCCTGCAACTGCTCGGCCAGCACCAGGATCTCTTCGAGCTTGGCGTCGGCCACGGTGTAGGGCGCATGGGGGCCGAAGGCCACGCTGATGCGCTCGTGCAGCTTCATGTCGTCGAACAGTTCCAGGCCGCGACGGATCATGTCGTCGGCGGTACGGGCGCCGGGAATCGGGAAATCGAGGATCGGCAGGCAGACCTGGGCGCGCACGCCGGTGCGATGGATCGCCTCGCAAGCCACCTGGGGATAGAAGTACATGTCCGAGAAGCAGGTGATGCCGCCACGGATCTGCTCGGCGATGGCCAGGGTGGTGCCGTCACGGACGAAATCCTCGTCGACCCAGCGGCCTTCGGCGGGCCAGATGTGATCCTGCAGCCAGGTCTGCAGCGGCAGGTCGTCGGCCATGCCGCGAAACAGCGTCATGGCGGCGTGGCCATGGGCATTGATCAGCCCGGGGATCAGCACCTTGCCCGGCAGCTCCAGGGTCTCCTTGGCCGGCTGGCGCAAGGCCTCGCTGCGCGGGGCGAGCAGGGCGATGCAGCCGTCGCGCACACCCAGCGCGTAATCGCGCAGGACCACTCCGGCAGGCTCCACCGGCACGATCCAGCTGGGGAGCAACAAGAGGTCCAGGGGCGCGGGGGTGGGCATCTGCGGCGGTTCCAAGAGGGGCGAGCCGGCAGTATAGCGGTCCTTGCGGCGCTACCGCTAAATCCGCACGCCGATGCCGGTATACTGGCGGGCTACAGATTCAGGTCGAGGAGAGATCATGCGAGAGCGTCTGCTGGCGGCGGAAAAGATCAAGGCGATCGAGTGGCGGGACGGTGCCCTGCACCTGCTCGACCAGCGCCTGTTGCCGCTGCGCGAACACTGGGTCGCCTGTCACGGCGCCGCCGAAGTGGCCCAGGCCATCCGCGACATGCTGGTGCGAGGCGCGCCGGCCATCGGCATCAGCGCCGCCTATGGCGTGGTGCTGGGTGCCCGGCAGCGCGCCGCGGCGGGTGAGGACTGGCAAGCGACCGTCAACGCCGACTTCGAACTGCTGGCGGCCTCGCGGCCCACCGCGGTCAATCTGTTCTGGGCGCTCAACCGGATGCGCGAGCGTCTGGCGCGCACCGCGGGGGAGGGCGCCCTGGCGGCGCTGGAAGCCGAGGCAATAGCCATCCACCTGAGCGATCGCGAAGCCAATCTGACCATGGCCCAGCTGGGCGTCGAGCTGATCCGCAAGCACGACGCCAGCAAGCAGACCTTCCTGACCCACTGTAATACCGGCGCCCTGGCCACCGGCGGCTTCGGCACCGCCTTGGGCGTCCTGCGCGCGGCGCATCTGGACGGCCTGGTGGAATGCGTCCACGCCGACGAGACCCGCCCCTGGCTGCAGGGCTCGCGCCTGACCGCCTGGGAGCTGGCCGGGGAGGGCATCCCGGTCAGCCTCAACGCCGATGCCGCGGCGGCGCACCTGATGAAGACGCGCAACGTCGCCTGGGTGATCGTCGGCGCCGACCGCATCACCGCCAATGGCGACGTGGCCAACAAGATCGGCACCTACAACCTGGCGGTCATCGCCATGCACCACGGGGTGCGCTTCATGGTGGTGGCGCCCAGCTCCACCATCGACATGAAGCTCGCGTCCGGTGACGACATCCCCATCGAGGAACGCGCCGGTCACGAGTTGCTGGAAGTGGGCGGGCAGCGCATCGCCGCCGGCGTGGAGGCCTTCAATCCGGTGTTCGACGTCACCCCGGCCGATCTCATCGACGCCATCGTCACCGAGCGCGGTGTGGTGGAGCGTCCGGACGCCAAGAAGATGGCCGAGCTGATGAATCGCCGACGCCTGCATTGAGGCGATCGCCAGGGGCGGATACATCCCTGAATGTGTTAGAATTTCGCTCTTTGCACAGGCTTTGTCCGAAAGCCCTCGGCAGGCGGTGATGCAGTGCCGAAAACCGGTTGGAGCGCCCTTTGCGCCGCCGGTGGCAGGCGCCGCCAGACGGGCTTTCGCCTCTCCTATATCAGGCTCGGCCGACGTGCGGACGAGCCCTAGCGCTTTTCAGATCAGAAGGAACCAGGCTTCTCATGGGTGAACTGGCCAAAGAAATCCTCCCGGTCAATATCGAAGACGAATTGCGGCAGTCGTATCTCGACTACGCGATGAGCGTCATCGTCGGCCGGGCTCTGCCGGATGTGCGCGACGGCCTCAAGCCGGTGCACCGGCGCGTGCTCTACGCCATGAGCGAGCTGGGCAACGACTGGAACAAGCCGTACAAGAAATCCGCCCGTGTGGTGGGTGACGTCATCGGTAAGTACCACCCCCACGGCGATACCGCCGTCTACGACACCATCGTGCGGATGGCGCAGCCCTTCTCGCTGCGCTACATGCTGGTGGACGGCCAGGGCAACTTCGGTTCGGTGGACGGCGACAACGCCGCGGCCATGCGTTACACCGAAGTGCGGATGTCCAAGCTCGCCCACGAACTGCTGGCCGACCTGGACAAGGAAACCGTCGACTGGGTGCCCAACTACGACGGCACCGAGCAGATCCCGGCGGTGATGCCCACGCGCATCCCCAACCTGCTGGTCAATGGTTCCAGCGGCATCGCGGTCGGCATGGCCACCAACATTCCGCCGCACAACCTCGGCGAAGTGATCGATGGCTGCCTGGCGCTGATCGAGAACAGCGAGCTGACCGTCGACGACCTGATGCAGTACATCCCCGGTCCGGACTTCCCGACCGCGGGCATCATCAACGGTCGTGCCGGCATCATCGAGGCCTATCGCACCGGTCGCGGGCGCATCTATGTGCGGGCCCGCGCCGAGGTCGAGGACATCGACAAGAGCGCCAATCGCCAGCAGATCGTCATCACCGAGCTGCCCTACCAGCTCAACAAGGCACGGCTGATCGAGAAGATCGCCGAGCTGGTGAAAGAGAAGAAGATCGAAGGCATCACCGAGCTGCGCGACGAGTCCGACAAGGACGGCATGCGCGTGGTCATCGAGCTGCGTCGCGGCGAAACCCCCGAGGTGGTGCTCAACAACCTCTACGCCCAGACTCAGCTGCAGACGGTGTTCGGCATCAACGTGGTGGCCCTGCTCGACGGCCAGCCGCGCACCCTGAACCTCAAGGAACTGCTGGAAGCCTTCATCCGTCACCGCCGTGAAGTGGTGACCCGGCGGACCGTCTACGAACTGCGCAAGGCGCGCGAGCGAGGCCACATCCTCGAAGGCCAGGCGGTCGCCCTGTCCAACATCGATCCGGTCATCGAGCTGATCAAGAGCTCGCCGACCCCGGCCGAAGCCAAGGAACGCCTGATCGCCACGCCCTGGGAATCCAGCGCGGTACGCGAGATGGTCGAGCGCGCCGGCGCCGATTCCTGCCGTCCGGACGAACTGCCCGAGCAATACGGTCTGCACGACGGCAAGTACCACCTCTCGCCGGAACAGGCCCAGGCGATCCTCGACCTGCGCTTGCACCGCCTGACCGGCCTGGAGCACGAGAAGCTCATCGCCGAGTACCAGGAAATCCTGCTGCAGATCGGCGAGCTGATCCGCATCCTGACCAATCCCGAGCGGCTGATGGAAGTCATCCGCGAGGAGCTGGAAAAGGTCAAGGCCGAGTTCGGCGACAAGCGTCGCACCGAGATCATCGCCTCCCAGGTGGACCTGACCATCGCCGACCTCATCACCGAGGAAGACCGCGTCGTCACCATCTCCCATGGCGGCTACGCCAAGTCCCAGCCGCTGCACGCCTACCAGGCCCAGCGCCGGGGCGGTCGCGGCCGTTCGGCCTCGGCGGTCAAGGAAGAGGACTACATCGAGCACCTGCTGGTCGCCAACAGCCATACCACCCTGCTGCTGTTCTCCAGCCTGGGCAAGGTCTACTGGAAGCGTACCTACGAGATTCCCGAGGCCTCCCGCGCCGCCCGTGGCCGGCCGCTGGTCAACCTGCTGCCGCTGGCCGAGGGCGAGCGCATCACCGCCATGCTGCCGGTCGATCTGGAAGCCGTGCGCCAGCAGGCGCCCATCGGTGAAGAAGACCTGGGCGAGCAGGACGACAACCTGGACATCGAAGACGCCGTGCTGGTGGAAGACGACGTCGAGAGCGAAGGGGAAGGCGAAGAGGGCGAGCTCCTCGATGCCGGCCAGGACGAGCCCACCGGCGCCTACATCTTCATGGCCACCCGCAACGGCACCGTGAAGAAGACCCCGCTGGTGCAGTTCAGCCGTCCGCGCAGCAATGGCCTGATCGCGCTGAAACTGGAGGAGGGCGACAGCCTGATCGCCGCCGCCATCACCGACGGTGCCCGCGAAGTCATGCTGTTCTCCGACGGCGGCAAGGTCATCCGCTTCAAGGAGCGCCATGTGCGCACCATGGGCCGTACCGCCCGTGGCGTGCGCGGCATGCGCCTGGCCGAAAGCCAGCGCCTGATTTCCATGCTGATCCCCGAGCCGGGCGCCGAGATCCTCACCGCCAGTCTCAACGGCTTCGGCAAGCGCACCGCCATGGCCGAATACCCGCAGCGCGGCCGCGGTGGCCAGGGCGTGATCGCCATGGTCATCAACGAGCGCAACGGTCCCCTGATCGGCGCCATCCAGGTGCTGGACGGCGAAGAGATCATGCTGATCTCCGACCAGGGCACCCTGGTGCGTACCCCGGTCGAAGGCATCTCCCGTACCGGCCGTAATACCCAGGGCGTCACCCTGATCAAGCTCGGCAAGGGCGAGAAGCTGGTGGGACTGGAGCGGGTGCAGGAGCCTTCGGTGGACGAAGAGCTGCTGGATCACGAAGCCGAACTGGACGACGAGGTGCTCGACAAGGAGTTGCCGGTCGACAGCCACGAGCCGGACCAGGACGATGTGCTGCCCGGTGCCAGCGACGTACCGAGCGATGACCTTCCCGACGAGGATGACGAGTGATGAGCAAGCGTGCCTACAACTTCTGCGCCGGCCCGGCGGCCCTGCCTGAAGCTGTGCTGCGCCAGGCCCAGGCCGATCTGCTGGATTGGCAGGGCCGTGGCCTGTCGGTAATGGAGATGAGCCATCGCGGTGAAGACTTCACCGCCATCTCGAACCAGGCCGAGGCCGATCTGCGCGAGTTGCTGGGCGTCCCCGGCAACTACAAGGTGCTGTTTCTGCAGGGCGGTGCCAGTCTGCAATTCGCTCAGCTGGCGATGAACCTGATGCCCGAGGGCGGCACCGCCGACTACATCGACACCGGCATCTGGTCGCGCAAGGCCATCGAGCAGGCGCAGCACTATGGCACCGTCAATGTCGCCGCCAGCGCCAAGGGCTACGACTACTTCGCCATCCCGGGGCAGCACGAGTGGCAGCTGTCCAAGGATGCCGCCTACGTTCACTACACCCCCAACGAGACCATCGGCGGCCTGGAGTTCGACTGGATTCCGGACGTGGGCGATGTGCCCCTGGTGGCGGATGCCTCTTCCGACATCCTCTCGCGTCCGCTGGACGTCTCGCGCTTCGGGCTGATCTACGCCGGTGCGCAGAAGAACATCGGGCCCAGCGGCCTGGTGGTGGTGATCGTCCGCGAAGACCTGCTGGGTCGCGCTCGCGCCGCCTGCCCGACGCTGCTGGACTACAAGGTCGAGGCCGACAACGGCTCCATGTACAACACGCCGGCGACCTTCTCCTGGTACCTGTCGGGCCTGGTGTTCAAGTGGCTGAAGGAGCAGGGCGGCCTGCCCGCCATGGAGCGCCTGAATCGCCAGAAGAAAGAGCTGCTGTACGGCTTCATCGACGCCAGCGACTTCTACAGCAACCCCATCGCCCAGAACGACCGCTCCTGGATGAACGTACCCTTCCGCTTGGCGGACGAGCGCCTCGACAAGGCGTTCCTCGAGGGCGCCGAAGCACGCGGCCTGCTGTATCTGCAGGGGCATCGTTCGGTGGGTGGCATGCGCGCCTCCATCTACAATGCCGTCACCCTGGACGCCGTCCAGGTGCTGGTGAATTATCTGGCCGAATTCGAGAAGGAGCACGGCTGATCATGTCGGAACACGAGCTCAAGGCCCTGCGCCTGCGTATCGACAGTCTGGACGAACGCATCCAGGACCTGATCAGCGAACGCGCTCGCTGCGCCCAGGACGTGGCGCGGGTCAAGATGGGAACGCTGGCGGAAGGCGAAAAGCCCGTGTTCTATCGACCCGAGCGGGAAGCCCAGGTCCTCAAGCGGGTCATGGAGCGCAACGGCGGTCCGGTCCGTGACGAAGACATGGCGCGGCTGTTCCGCGAGATCATGTCCTGCTGCCTGGCCCTGGAGGAGCCGCTGCATGTGGCCTATCTAGGCCCGGAAGGCACCTTCTCCCAGGCCGCGGCGCTCAAGCACTTCGGCAAGGCCGTGGTGACCCGGCCCATGGCGGCCATCGACGAGGTGTTCCGCGAGGTCGCCGCCGGTGCTTCCCAGTTCGGCGTGGTGCCGGTGGAGAATTCCACCGAGGGTGCGGTCAACCACACCCTGGACAGCTTCCTCGAGCACAACCTGTCGATCTGCGGCGAGGTGGAACTGCGTATCCACCACCATCTGTTGATCGGCGAAAACACCAAGGCCGACAGCATCACCCGCATCTATTCCCACGCCCAGTCGCTGGCTCAGTGCCGCAAGTGGCTGGACTCCTATTACCCGAGCGTCGAGCGGGTGGCGGTGGCCAGCAACGCCGAAGCGGCGCGGCGGGTGAAAGGGGAGTGGAACAGCGCGGCCATCGCCGGCGACATGGCGGCCTCGCTATACGGCCTGACGCCGGTTCAGCAGAAGATCGAGGACCGCCCGGACAACTCCACGCGCTTCCTCATCATCGGCAACCAGGACGTGCCGCCCAGTGGCGACGACAAGACCTCCATCATCGTCTCCATGCAGAACAAGCCGGGCGCCCTGCACGAGCTGCTGCTGCCGTTCCACACTAACAACATCGACCTCAGCCGGATCGAGACGCGGCCTTCGCGCAGCGGCAAGTGGACCTATGTCTTCTTCATCGACTTCCTTGGCCACCAGGCCGATCCGCTGATCCGCGATGTCCTGGAGCGTCTGTCCTCCGGCGCCGTGGCGCTCAAGGTCCTCGGCTCCTATCCCCGCGCCGTACTCTGACGGCGCAGGCGTTGGTTGCGGGCGTCAGCGGCGACGCACGCAGCCGTGCTCGTCGAAGGTCACCAGTCGCGTGCGGTCCTTGCGCTGGCGCGCCTCGTAGTGATAACGGGTCAGGGCATCCAGCTGGGAAATCCGCTGCGGTTGCCCCAAGGCGTTCTCCACGTCCGCCCGGCTCATGCCGACCTTGACCTGTCCGCGGATGATCGCCTGGCGCCTTGCGCTGGCGCTGAGCAGATCGCCACAGCCATCCGTCTTGGCTGCCACCACCGTGGGCGTGCGCGCGACGTCCTTGCGGGGAGCGGCCCTGGGTTTCGCCATCAGCGTGGGTTTGGCGCCGCCCGGACGGGGATTGTCCGCGCGCTGCAGCCGGCTGTCGCTGTCCGAAGCGCAACCGCTGGCGGAAAAGGTGAGGTGGCCGTCGGCATCTTCGCAGCGATACACCGTGGTCGCCTGGGCGGTGGTGCAACCCAGCAGCAGGCCGAGTACGAGCAGCTTTTTCATGGGACGTCCTCCTTGACGTAGGGGCTCAAGCTTAGCGAAGCCAGGGGTGTTCGGCGAGGGCCGGAAGCGCGCCCTTGCGCCCTCGCGGAAGCCTTGCAAATAGCTGTTTTGAAACCCTTTTGCCTTCGCACCCGCCAGCGGTCCGGTGTATCATCCCCGCCGTCAGCCCCGCCGGGGCAGTGGTTATCCCCCCTTATGGACTTACCCAGTCAATACTCAATCGCCTTTTTCGTCCCGTTGTTGAGTTAGGGTTCGTCGGTGCGCTCCGCCGGCGGGCCGGAGTGCGCTATGACCGTAGTGAACGAAGCAGAAATCAGAAAGCCCCACGAGACGCTGCAGGAGCGGCTCGCCCAGGTCGTGGAGTTGCTGGAGCGCTACGACCTCGCTGTCGAGGCGCGTGAAGACCACGATCGCGCCCCCGTATCCCCCGCCGATATTCCCGAAGAAGGCCTCGAAGAGCTGCGTGCCCGCCTGGACGAGCTGCACCCGGCCGACGTCGCCTTCATCCTCGAAGCCCTGCCGCGCGAAGACCGTCTGACCGTCTGGGGGCTGGTCAAGACCGAGCGCGATGGCGAGATCCTGCTCGAGGTCTCGGACGCGGTCCGCGAGACCCTGATCGCCGACATGGACGATCAGGAAATCCTCGCGGTGGCCGGCCAGCTCGACGCCGACGAACTGGCCGACCTGGCGCCGGATCTGCCGCGCGATGTCGTTCACGAGCTCATGGACGCCCTCGATGCCCAGCAGCGCGAGCGGGTGCGCTCCGCGCTGTCCTACGAAGAGGATCAGGTCGGCGCGCTGATGGACTTCGAGATGGTGACCATCCGTGACGACGTCGCCCTGGAAGTGGTGCTGCGCTACCTGCGCCGCCTGAAAGAGCTGCCCGACCATACCGACAAGCTGTTCGTCGTCGATAACGACAGCATCCTCAAGGGCGTCCTGCCGATCAAGCGCCTGCTGGTCAACGATCCGGAAAAGCTGGTGGTCGAGGTCATGGCCAAGGAGGCGGTGGCCTTCCATCCGGACGGCGATGCCTATGACGCGGCCCAGGCGTTCGAGCGCTATGACCTGGTTTCGGCGCCGGTGGTGGACAAGAACGGCAAGCTGATCGGTCGTCTCACCATCGACGAGATGGTCGACCTGATCCGCGAGGAAAGCGAAAGCGAAGTCCTCAACATGGCCGGTCTGCGTGAAGACGAAGACGTCTTCGCCTCGGTGTGGAAATCGGTGGGCAATCGCTGGACCTGGCTGGCCACCAACCTCATCACGGCCTTCATCGCCTCGCGGGTCATCGGCCTGTTCGAGGGGTCGATCGAGAAACTGGTGGCCCTGGCCGCGCTCATGCCCATCGTGGCGGGCATCGGTGGCAACTCGGGCAACCAGGCCATCACCATGATCGTCCGCGCCATGGCGCTGGGACAGATCAGTGTCACCAGCACCGCGCGGCTGCTGCGCAAGGAGCTGGGCGTCGCCCTGTGCAACGGCGTCATCTGGGGTGGGGTGATAGGGCTGGTGGCCTTCTATCTGTACAGCAGCTGGTCGCTGGGCCTGGTGATGATGGGCGCCATGACCCTCAATCTGCTGCTGGCTGCCTTCATGGGGGTGCTGATCCCCATGACCCTGCAGCGCTTCGGTCGCGACCCGGCCATGGGGTCGAGCGTGTTGATCACCGCGGTGACCGACAGCGGCGGCTTCTTCATCTTCTTGGGACTCGCTACCCTGTTCCTGATGTAGGGCAGGGTAGGGTACTCCGGGCTGCCCAGGGGCAGGACAGCCCGGACGCCGTCAGGATGCGGCGTCGATATCGTGGGCGATCAGCGAGATCAGGGCGTTCTGCTGGCGACCCGACAGCTGCCGAAAGCGCTGCAGCAACTCCCGCTCGCTGGCGGTGATCTCCGGACTGTCCAGGCGAAGCCCGGGTTCGTCGCCAAGGGCGCCCTCTTGCTGCAAGCTCTGCTCGAGACGCGCGATGATTTCGGAGTTCATGCTGCGATGATGGTTGCGGGCCACATCCGCGATGCGCTCTCGCATGCCCTCGGGCAGACGCACGACGAATTTGTCAGCGGTACGGCTTGAGTAGGATCTAATGGCCTGGGTCATTGAGGTACTTCATCTGGAGTCAAAAATCAGTGAAGGCATAAGCCCTCGTCTCGTTCCGCTAGCACTCACGGCACCTTGGACTCTATAACCACCTGTCCCTAGGTATCTGTTTTTATTGACGTCAATTTACCGACGTAAACAAAAAATTGCAAAGCTGCCGAAGAACTTCCTGCCGTTGCCCGTCCTCGCGCACTGCGGCGCTGCCGAACCGGAACATGACAAACCCTCCGCTGCTCGTTACCATGAGCGCCCTTTCCTGTCCCAGTAGCTCAATTGGATAGAGCATCCCCCTCCTAAGGGGAAGGTTGGTGGTTCGACCCCACTCTGGGACACCAGATTCCTTTCCAGCACCTCTCCTCGCGATCCGACGCCCTCAGGTGCCCTTGCCGAACCGTTACAGCAGTTTGGAGGATAGGGCAAAAACAGCGACTTTGTCCGACTTCCAGCCTCTTCCGGTGGCGATTTGTGGCTGTGATCACAGCATAGAGCAGCAGACGAAAACCTGCCGAATTTATCTGTACTCTCCGTTGGCTAACCGTCTGCATTGCTTGTATCTGGAGCGCCTCTGGAGGTTCGCGTCATGGCCTTTTATCCCGTCCTACTTTCAGTCGTGTTCGTCGTTCGTAATCAGGCTGCCGAGTTGCAGAGCGTGCTCGAGCGCGCGGCAACTGTTATCGGTCCCTTGGTAAGTGACTACGAACTTATCATTGTCGACAACGCATCCTCTGATGACAGCGTAGCTCGACTCAAACAACTCACCAGCATTTCGGGCCTGCCCAACCTGCAGGTATATGCCCTGACCAAGGAAGTGGATTCCGATACCGCTGCCTGGGTGGGTCTGGAGAATGCGCTGGGTGACTTCGCAGTCGTCATAGATCCGGAAACCGATGACATCGCCTTCTTGCCTGACATGCTGCAACAGGCGGCCGGCGGCGTCGACGTGGTGTTCGCCAACAATCAGCAGAAAGTTCGGCAGACCCTGTCCTACAGTCTTTGCTCCAGAGGCTTCAACAGTCTCTACAAGCAATTCAACGGGGTCGATCTGGCCAAGGATGCGCCCCAGTACCGGATGCTCAGCAAGAAGGTCATCAATTACATCCTGCGCCATCCCGCGCCGGCCTTGACCTATCGCCACCTGCCGGCGACGGCGGGCTTCTCCCGTACCAATCTCGAATACAGCATGCCGCCGCGCAGCACCAAACCCAAGCGGCTGTCCGGCAGTTTCGATCGCGGTGCCCGCCTGCTGGTGTCCTCCACCCGCAAGCCCATGCGCATGGTCAGTTTCCTGTCCATCTTGGGGGCGCTGTCCAACCTGCTCTACTCCATCTACGTGATTGCCATCGGCCTGTTCAAGGATGACGTCGCACCGGGTTGGGTGACGATTTCATTACAGCAGTCCGGCATGTTCTTTCTCATTTCGCTGGTCCTGCTCGTCCTTGGCGAATATGTCCTGCAGTTGACCCACAGAGTCAACGAAGGGCCGCTCTATCATGTCGCCCAGGAGTTCACGAGTGCAGTCATGACGCGCCGTGACAAGCTCAATGTCGAAGTAGTGCAGGGCGGTAATGCCGCAGGACCGGCTACTCAATTTGGCATGGCCTGACGATCATGAAAGATGCGATCGTCATAGGTGGCGGATTTTACGGGGCCATGACGGCCCTGTATCTCATGCGCGTGAGGGGCTTTGCGAAAGTCACCCTGATCGAGCGGGAAGACGGGCTGTTGAAGCGTGCCTCTTACAACAATCAGGCACGTGTTCATAACGGTTATCACTATCCGCGCAGTTTCGTCACGGCCTTTCGCAGCCGGGTCAACTTGCCGCGCTTCTTGCGCGACTATCCCGACGTGGTAGTGCGGGATTTCACCAAGTTGTATGCCATTGCCCGCAACAACTCCAAGGTAACGGCCAAACAGTTCGAACGTTTCTGTCAGGGGATCGAGGCTTCCCTGCAGCCGGCGTCCGAAGAATTAAGTCGATTGTTCGACGATCGATTGATCGAGGCGGTGTATCTCACCGAGGAGTATGCCTTCAACTCTGCCGTACTCGCCGCCGAAGTGAGTCGCGAGCTCGATGCCGTCGGCGTCGAGGTGCGCCTCAAGAGTCGCGTGATGGCGATCCGCGGTGAAGCGGGGGGGCTGGGTGCCGAGGTCGTGGATGAAGCCGGACGACAGGAGGAGCTGCACTGCCGCTACCTCTTCAACTGTACCTACAGCGGCCTCAACCAGTACGGTGGCGATTTCCCCGGCACCGCTACCCGGTTACGCCACGAGATCACCGAGATGGCCCTGGTGGAGATGCCTCCGGAGCTGCGCAACCTCGGCGTGACGGTCATGGACGGTCCGTTCTTTTCCATGATGCCGTTCCCGGCGCGTGGTCTGCATACCCTGTCCCATGTGCGTTACACCCCGCACCTGAACTGGGAAGACGCCAATGGCACCGATCCCTATGCCCTGCTCGACGACTACGACCGTGCCTCGCGAGCGGACTGGATGGTGCGCGACGTGGCCCGCTACATGTCGGCTGCGGCACGGGTGGAGTACCGGGATTCGCTGTTCGAGGTGAAGACCATCCTGATGAAGAACGAAGGCGACGACGGCCGTCCCATCCTCTTCGAACAACATCCCCAGTTGCCTGGCTGCTATTCGATGCTGGGCGGCAAGATCGACAACATTTTCGATGCCCTGGAGCGCCTCGATGCCGAACCCTTCCTCTGATGCGACACCCAGGGGGGTGTCCGGCGTCGCCGGCTTCATCAGCGTTCTGATCTTTTCCATCATCAATTTCTTTCTGTTCGGCAAGGGCGTCATCCTTGACCCCTTCCACCAGGGGGAATACTTCGCCACGCTGCCGACGCTGCTGCACAGTCAACCGGGCGCCCATGCCTTCACCATCCATGGCGGGCTGGATTTCATCCCGGTGTGGCTGGCGGAGACCTGGTTCGGCGCCCAGCACACCTTCCTGGTGACCCAGATCCTCTATGGACTGTGCAATACCGGCGCAGCCTTGCTGCTCTGGGGAACGGCGGTGTTGCTGTGCCCCCTGCCCAAGGGGCGCGCGCGTCTGATCCTGCTGGTCGCCATGGGTGCCGTGGCGACCCAGGTGGTGGGCTATCGCGATCTCTTCCTGCTGCTGTCGCTGTTCCTCTTCTGTCTGCATCGCAAGGTGGAGACCACGCCGCGGCGATTGGTCTGCGAGGTGCTGCTCGGCCTGGCGGCCGGCTTCAATCTGTTCTGGTCCTATGACCGCGGCATCGCCGGGGTGCTGGCCATCGGCTCGGCCGTACTGCTCACGCTGCTGCTGCATCGGCGCCATTTCCTGTCGCTGCTGACCTTTGTCGCAACGGTTGGCTGGCTTGGCTTTGGTACCGATTTCTTCGCCCTGACCGATTACGTCAAGAACCTGACCTTCCTCCTGGAAACCTCTTCCCAGTGGGGCTATGGCCTGAATGCCCGGCCGCTGGCGCTGAGCCTGCTGCTGGCGGTGCCTACGGCGCTGGCGGGTTTCGCCCTGATCCGCTGCCTGCCGTGGCCGTGGCGCTGGAGCGAGGATCTGCCGCTGATAGGTGCCCTGGCGGTGCTGCTCGCGATCTTCTTCAAGATCGGGGTCAATCGCGCGGACTTCCAGCATATCCAGATGGGCTTCTGGGTACCGCTGCTGAGCCTGCTGTATGCCGCCCGCCGACAGCGGCTGGCCCGCAACGGCGGCTGGGACATCTCGGCGCATCCGCGTGCGGCGGCCGCGGCCATTGGCGCTGCCGTACTGATGGGGCTGGTCGGACTTAATCCTTCGCCGTTCTTTGCGGTGCTGCTGGCGGGTGCGCTGCTGGCCTTCAGCCGGCGTCTGCTGGTACCGGCCCTGGCGGCGCTGCTGGTGCTGCTCGCCGCCTTCAACCTCTACAAGTCGCCGGTCGAGCGGGTGTGGGCTCAGGGACTCGCCTGGGTGCCGGCTTTGACCGCCTTGCCGGATGACGCCGCCTTGGCCACGCCCGGGGTGCAATGGGCCTCGCGGCGCCTGCTGGAAAGCGGCGCCCACTGTGTGTTCGATCTGGCCAACAACGGAGTCATCAACGGGGTGACCGATCTGCCGGCCTGTACCAAGTACATCTATCCGGTCTATGCCACGCCGCCCTACGAGGCCGACCTGCTCAGCGATCTGCAGCATGCCGATCCGCCGGCGGTGGTGTATTCGACGACCTTCTGGTCCTTCAAGCTGAACAACATTTCCATGCACGACAAGTTTCCACGACTCAAGGCCTACCTGGACGAGCGTTATCCCGTCGAGGAATGCCAACCGGACTATTGCCTGAGATTCAAGACCAAGGGGTGAGCAACATGAAGACCGACGCATTGATAGGGTACAGCGGCTTCGTGGGGTCGACGCTGCTCAAGCAGAAGGCCTTCGGCGCGCTGTTTCGCTCCACCAATATCGACCAGATCGGCGATCAGCCCTATGGCCAGGTCATCTGCGCTGGAGCGCCGGCGCAGAAGTGGATCGCCAATCGCGATCCTGCGGCCGATCGCGAGAAGATCGATGGACTGATCGGCCACCTGTCGCGTATCCAGTGCGATTCCTTCGTGCTGATCAGCACCGTGGATGTCTTCAAGCAACCGCTTGGCGTCGATGAGACCACTGAGGTGGACGTAGAGGGGCTGCACGCCTATGGCGCCAATCGCTATCGGCTGGAGCAGTTCGTCCGTGAGCATTTCGCCAACGCCCTGATCGTCCGCCTGCCGGGCCTGGTCGGGCCTGGGCTGCGCAAGAACGTGATCTACGACCTGCTCAACGACAACAACCTGCACGCCGTGGAAAGTCGCGGCGTCTTCCAGTTCTATCCGATGGTCAATCTCGGCTATGACATCCAGACCGCTCAGGCTGCCGGGCTCGACCTGGTGCACCTGACCGCCGAGCCGATCAGCGTGGCGGACATCGCCAGCCAGGGCTTTGGACGCGACTTCGGCAACACCCTGGAGGGTACGCCGGCGCGCTACGATTTCCGCAGCGTGCATGCCGAGGTCTTCGGCGGCCGTGACGGCTACCAGTACAGCGCCCGCGACACCCTGCTCGCGGTCCGCGCCTATGCCCAGTCGGAACCCCCGGTCATCAAGGTGGAGGGTCAGTGATGCGCATCGCCATCTCCAATATCGCCTGGGATCCGACCGATGACGCCATGGTCGCCGAGATCCTGCAGCAATACCGGGTGGATGCCATCGACATCGCCCCGGGCAAGTATTTTGCCGATCCCAAGGCGGCCACCGCCCAGGAAATCCAGGTCGTGCGTCAGCAGTGGCAGGCCCGCGGCATCGAGATCACCGGCATGCAGGCGTTGCTGTTCGGCACCACGGGCCTCAACGTCTTCGGCGCCGACGACGTGCAGCGCGCGCTGCTGGCGCAGCTGGAGGGCGTCTGCCGGGTCGCCGAGGGGCTGGGCGCGACGCGCCTGGTGTTCGGCTCGCCGCGCAATCGCGATCGCTCGGGGCTGAGTGACGATCAGGCCCTGGCGCAGGCACGGGACTTCTTCCGCCGCCTGGGTGATGTGGCCGCGGCGCACCGGGTGCAGATCTGCCTGGAGCCGAATCCGCCACGCTATGGCGCCAACTTCATGATCGACAGCGATTCCACCGCCGCCGTGGTACGGGCCGTGGAGCATCCGGCGATCCTCATGCAACTCGATACCGGCGCCCTGACCATCAACGAGGAGGACGCCGCCCGCGTCCTCGAAGAGCATGCCGAACTGATCGGCCACGTCCATGCCAGCGAACCGGATCTGGTGACCCTGGGGGAGGGCGGTACCAACCACGAGGGCATCGCCTTCGCCCTAACCCGACGGCTGCCGGAGCAGGTGGTCAGCATCGAGATGCTGCCGGCCAAGCAGGGCTCCAACCTGGCCGCGCTGGAGCGTGGCGTCCAGGTCGCGGTCAAGGCCTATCGAGACTTGCCGGAGGCTGCCGCATGAAGTGGCTGATCCTGATCCTGGGCATTGCCTCCAACGCCTCGGCGAGCGTGCTGGTGAAGCTGGCCATGCTGCCCCCGCGGCGCTTTCCCAGCCTGAGCGATCCCCTGGCCGCGCTGGCCAACTGGCCATTCTGGCTGGGACTGTTCATGTATGGCCTGGCCTTTCTGCTGTACGCCGCCGCCCTTGCCAAGCTGCCGCTGAACGTGGCGCATCCGGTGCTGACGGCCGGGGCCATCGCCAGCGTCGCGCTGCTGTCGGTGGTGATCTTTCGCGAAGCCTTTCCCTGGACCACGGCGGCAGGCATCGTCCTGATCATCGCCGGTGTCGCCCTCATCACGGCCCGTGTCGGTTGAACCTGGAGGAACTATGACTACTGCAATTCCCGCCACCGAGCGCGCCCTCTGGCAGGTGCCCAGCTATTCGACGACCTTCTGGAACGGTCGCAGCCGTCCGCACTGCGTGGTGATTCCGGTCATCAACGAAGGCGAGCGGATTCTCAACCTCTTGCGGCGCATGGCGGCGGCCAGGATCGCCGACATCGCCGATGTCATCATCGTCGACGGTGGCAGCACCGACGGCTCGCTGGAGCCGCAGCGGCTGCAGGAGCTGGGCGTCCGCGGGCTGCTGGTCAAGACCGCACCGGGCAAGCTCAGCTCCCAGTTGCGCTGCGCCTATGCCTTCGTACTCGACGAAGGTTACACCGGCATCGTGACCATCGACGGCAACGACAAGGATGATCCGGACGCCATCCCGCGCTTCATCGACGCCATCGAGCAGGGCTACGACTTCGTCCAGGCTTCGCGCTTCCTGGCCGGCGGCGTGGCGGAAAACACTCCCAAGTCCCGCGATTTCGCCATTCGCTTCATCCATGCGCCCATGCTGAGCCTGGCCTCGGGTTTCCACTGGACCGACACCACTCAGGGTTTCCGCGCCTACAGCCGGGCCATGCTGCTGGATCCGCGCGTGGCACCGTTCCGTGACGAGTTCACCACCTACGAGTTGCTGGCCTATCTTTCCTACCGGGTCCCGAAATTGGGCTATCGCTGCGTGGAACTCCCCACCGTGCGGCGCTATCCGAAGGGCGAGGTACCCACCAAGATCAGCAGCGTCAGAGGTAATCTGTCGGTGCTGCAGGTACTGATGAAGGCCTGTGCAGGTCATTACAACCCACGCCTGGGCGAGGACGCTCAGCTGGCGGCGCAACGACGAAGCTGATTCCGTCGCGCTTGCCGGATGTGCAAGAGACGATGGAGTAGGCAATGGTGCGTGTGCTGTCGGCGTTTCGCGGGCTCTATTTCGCGACGCTGTTGATGTTGATCGGGACCGGTCTGCTGAGCACCTATCTCGGTCTGCGCCTGGCCGCCGATCAGGTGCAGGGGCTTTGGGTCGGCGCCCTGACCGCCGCCTATTACGCGGGCCTGGTGATAGGCGGCAAGTTGGGGCACAGGCTGATCGCCAAGGTCGGCCATATCCGCGCCTATGTAACCTGCGCCGGCGTGGTCGGCGCAGCGGTGCTGGGGATCGGTCTGCTGCCCTGGCTGCCGATGTGGCTGGCACTCAGGGTGCTGATCGGCATGGGCATGATGTGCCAGTACATGGTGCTGGAGAGCTGGCTCAACGAGCAGGCCGGCCCAGGCGAGCGCGGCAAGGTCTTTTCCGGCTACATGACCGCTTCCTACCTCGGCCTGGCGCTGGGGCAGGTGGTGCTGGTGCTCTCGCCGGATCTCGGCGTCGACAAGCTGATGCTGGTCGCCATCTGTTACGCCCTGTGCCTGGTGCCGGTGGCGGTCACCGGCAAGATCCACCCGGCACCGCTCAAGCCGGCGCCGCTGGAACCCACGTTCTTCATCCAGCGGATTCCGCAGTCGTTGACCACGACCCTGGTCGCGGGGCTGGTGATCGGCTCCTTCTATGGTCTGGCACCCCTCTATGCCAGCGCCCAGGGCCTGCCCACCGAGCGCATCGGCCTGTTCATGGCCTGCTGCATCTTCGCCGGTCTGATCGCCCAGTGGCCGATCGGCTGGCTGTCGGATCGGCATGACCGCAGCTGGCTGATCCGGGTGGTCGCCATCGCCCTGACCCTGGCTGCCCTGCCCCTGGCCGTGTTGCCCCATGTGCCGCCGGTGGTGCTGCTGCCGCTCGGCCTCATCGCCAGCCTCCTGCAATTCGTGCTCTATCCCCTGGCGGTGGCGTTGTCCAATGACCATATCGAAGGGGAACGGCGGGTATCCCTGAGCGCCATGCTGCTGGTGACCTTTGGCATCGGAGCCTGTATCGGTCCGCTGGTGGTGGGTGCCCTGATGAATCTGGTCGGGCCCAACATGCTCTATGCCTTCGTCGTGCTCTGCGGTGCCATCCTGATCTGGCGCATCCGTCCGGATGCGGTCACCGGCAAGCACCTGGTCGACGAGGCGCCGCTGAGCCACGTGCAGATGCCCGAAGGGTCGACCAGCTCGCCGCTGGCGGCCGCGCTGGATCCACGGGTCGATAGCCAGGTGGTGCATGACCAGATGCACACTGAGCCGGTCGTAGAGGAGGAACCCGTCGAGGAGGGCGCACCGCTGCAGGAAGAGATCGAGTTCCTGCAGGACCCGCCTGAATCCAAGGCGCCCTGAGCGGTGAAGGAGGGCGTCCAGCAGTCGTGGACGCCCGGTCGGTCACTCGAACCGGCGGTTTTCCCGCTGCAACTGGTAGATGAAGCGCTCGATCTGACGCTGGGCTGCGCCGGTCAGGCTGTTGAAGCAGACCCCGACGTCGCTGTATTCCATACGCTCCGGACAGGCCACGTGGCGAATGGTCACCGGGGTGTTGATGGTCCCGATTGGCAGCTCGGCGGTGAAGCTCTGTACCTGCTGCCCCGGTTGCAGCAGATGGGTCACATTGCCGGGAAAGCGCAGCTTGCAGCCCGTGGCCGACAGGTCGATCAACTGGCCTCGCAACTGGATCGGGCTGTTGCCCTGGCTCAGCTCTGCCGTCGCCGGCTGGGTCAGCAGCAACTTGACCCGATAGGCATTGCGCCGCTGGTGATAGGTGAGTTCGGTGGGCAGGCCGATCCAGTAGCAGCGATTGCCATCCAGCTCGCTGAACTCGACCGGGTGATTGATCTGCCAGGTGACCTTGATGCCTTCGTGGAAGCTGTCCACCCGGAACGACTGGCCCTGTTCGAGCAGACGTTCGGCCTCGCGTGGGATGAATTCATCCAGCGCGATCAAACCCTTCGCCTCGTCGATCTCGACGACGAAGCTCTGGAATTGCTGCCCCTGACGATTGAAGGTGATCCGCAACGGAATATGCTGCTGTTGCGCCGGCCGCAGGCAGGCCAGGATCTCGCCCTTGGAGCGATAGACCTGGGGTGGCTGAGCGGCGTGGTCGCTAGCGGAAGAGCCTTGCACCTGGAAACTCCTGTAAACAGCGGTCAGCAAGGATACTGGCTTAACGCCATCTGTACAGTGAAAAACGCTGGCATGAGAATGCCCGTGATCAAGCCGAACTCAGCGGACGCTGATAGCCGCCACCGGTCTGACTGCCGCGACGGTTGTACAACGTGGGCGCCGAAGTGCCCTGCAGTACATTCAGCAGTTTGCCGACCACGAAGCGGTTGGCCTGGATGATCTGGCCATTACGGACGTTGTGAGCCTTGCATTGCTCCATGAGCTGCGCGAGCTGACTGGAGCGCGCCAGCAATTCTTCCCCGTCGGGCTGCTGGGCGGCGTAGGCCTGCAAACCCTGCAGATCCGCCCGCAGACCATAGGTCTGGAGCAGCAGGGTGCGCTGCTGGGCGTGCTGGTCGAGCTGCTTGAGCAGGATCTGCTTGGTGCCCAGCAGGGCCTCCAGCCGATCGAGCTGGCGCTCGCTCAGAGCCTGGAACTCCTGCTCGATCAGGGCCAGCAGTTGCTCGCTCAGGTCGATGTCGTGGCGGGTGATCTCGAGCAAGTTGGCATGGGGCATGGCGCGGTTTCCGTTCGAACGTTAGTGGCGATCGTCAGAAAGGCCATGCCGAACCGGGCGTCAGGACTCGAACGCCATCAGCTTGTCGGCCACCTTCTGGCTGTCGACCTTGTAGGAGCCATCGGCGATGGCCTGTTTCAGGCGGCTGACCTTGTCGCTGTCGACCACCGGCAGATCCTTGAGCCCTGCCGTCAGGGAACTCAGTTGCTTGGCCTCGGCGCTCAAGCTGACCGACTCGCCGGAGGCGGTGCTCTTGGTAGCCTTGACGTCGCTGGTCTGAGCCGTGGACACGTCCTTGGTGGACGCCGCCTTGGTATTGCCTATGCCCGCAGTAGAGGACGAATTCAGGCGATTGATATCTAGAGCCATGAGTGAAGATCCTCGTGTCGTCTCATTCGCATGTCCGGCTTATCGGCGTGCCATGCCGAAACTTTAGCCGCAGACCTGTGCGCCTTGTCACATCCTTCGACAGGATGACGCGCAGAGGTTCAGGATGCAGACGCCAAGGTACTCCTTTTGACTTCTTCGCTAAAGCGCCACCTCCACCTGCCCCTGATCGACGACCCGACCACGGATCACCCGGTTGGAGCTCAGGTTGCGTACACGAATCTCCTCATCCTTGGCCCCTGCGCTGAGGGCTTCGCCCTGCATGCGGATATTGAAGGAAGCGCTGCGGGCATTGATCACCACCTGTTCGCCCTTGCGGATGAGTTCGGCCTGCTCGATAAAGGAGGGCGACAGCACCTGCTCGCTGACCACCTGACGCTTCAGCTGGGTACCTATCACCTGCTCCAGGCTGGTCAGGTAGCCCTGGGTCAGGGTGCCGACATCGCGCTCCACCAGGGCCACGTTCTGGTCGTCCAGCACCGCGCCGCGCAACAGCGGCTGCTGGGTAACCACCACCGGGCGATACAGCTTGACCTGGGCGGGCACGAACACCGTCCAGGGACTGCCACCTTCGCAGCGTACCTTGACGTTGATCCGGCCCACCGGTGTCGGGCTGCCCTGCTGCGACAGCGTCAGGGGTTTGTCGCAGGCGGCCAGACGCAACCGGGAATCCAGGGAGTTGATCTGAGTTTCATGGCGAGCGTTGGAATGGGTCTCGAGTAAATATTCCTGCACGCGCTCCTCAAGAAAACTTTCGACAGCGCCGATAAGTTCGTCAGATGAGGTGTAGTCGCCTTCTGCAAAGGCCTTTCCGCCCAGGCATGTCAGGATCAACACAAGATTCGCAGCCCAGCGGCAAGAGGTTTTCATAGGTCGGAAACACGTCGCTTCGATCTTCATGAGTCACATCTAAGCAAGCCCTGTGCCGAGTTTTGCGACCGGTCCGTGGCAACGAGAGGAGTCGCCAAATGGCTGGTGTATTGGACGCAGTCAACCAACGTACCCAACTGGTGGGCCAGAACCGTCTGGAGCTGCTGCTGTTCCGCCTGGATGGCTCGCAGCTCTACGGCATCAACGTCTTCAAGGTGAAGGAGGTGCTGCAGTGCCCCAAACTCACCGTGATGCCGAAATCGAGTCCGGTGGTACGGGGCGTGGCCAGCATTCGTGGCGGCACCTTTCCCATCATCGACCTGGCGATGGCCACCGGTCGTCGTGGGCTGGAAGACATCAACAACTGCTTCGTGATCATCACCGAGTACAACACCAAGGTGCAGGGCTTCCTGGTGCGCTCGGTGGAGCGAATCGTCAACATGAACTGGGAAGGCATCAATCCGCCGCCCAAGGGTACCGGTCGTGATCACTACCTGACCGCCGTCACCCGGGTCGACAACCAGCTCGTCGAAATCATCGACGTGGAAAAGATCCTCTCCGAAGTCGCACCGTCGGTCGAGACCGTGTCGGCCGGCGTCATCAGCGAAGTGGTACAGGCCAAGGCCGTCACCAAGCGCGTTCTGATCGTCGACGACTCCTCGGTGGCCCGCAAGCAGGTGAGCCGCTGCCTGGAAACCGTCGGGGTAGAGGTCATCTCCCTCAACGACGGTCGCCAGGCCCTGAACTTCCTCCAGGCGATGGTGGCTGAAGGCAAGCGTCCGGAAGAGGAATTGCTGATGATCATTTCCGACATCGAGATGCCGGAAATGGATGGCTACACCCTGACGGCGGAAATCCGTCATGATTCGCGGATGCAGAAAGTGCATATACTGCTGCATACCTCCTTGTCCGGCGTCTTCAACCAGGCGATGGTCAAGAAGGTCGGTGCGGACGACTTCCTGGCCAAGTTCCGTCCCGATGATCTTGCCTCCCGGGTAGCCGAGCGCATCAATGCGGTCGACAGTCACTAGGTGAAGGCGTCTCTATCCCGGTATCCAGAAGGCGGAGCGGCAGTGTCAGCAGTCAACGCGGATTTTGTGCTTTTTCGTGATTTCCTCGAGAAATCCAGCGGGATCCTGCTCGGTGACAACAAGCAGTACCTCGTCTCCAGTCGGCTCAACAAGCTGATGGAGACCGAGGGGATCAAGACGTTGTCGGAGTTGGTGCAGCGCATCCAGATGCAGCCCCGTAGCGGTCTGCGGGAAAAGGTCATCGATGCGATGACGACCAATGAAACCCTCTGGTTTCGCGACACCTATCCCTTCGAGGTGCTGAAGAACCGCCTCTTGCCGGAGTTGACCAAGAACACCTTCGGCCAGCGCCTGCGGGTCTGGTCGGCGGCCTGCTCCTCGGGTCAGGAACCCTATTCGCTGTCCATGACCATGGACGAATTCGAGCGCAGCGCGGCAGGGCAGGGGCGTGGCGGCATGCAGATCGTGGCGACCGACCTCTCCGGCGCCATTCTCACCGCGGCCAAGTCCGGCGAGTACGATTCGCTGGCGATCGGCCGAGGACTGTCTCCGGAGCGCCTGCAGCGCTACTTCGATGTGCAGCAGCCGGGACGCTGGGCGGTCAAGCCGGCGATTCGCAGCCGTATCGAATTCCGTGCGCTGAATCTGCTGGACAGCTACGCCAGCCTCGGCAAGTTCGACATGGTGTTCTGCCGCAACGTGCTGATCTACTTCTCCGCCGAGGTGAAGAAGGACATCCTCACGCGCATCCACGGCACCCTCAAGCCAGGCGGCTATCTGTTCCTGGGCGCCTCGGAGGCCCTCAACGGCCTGCCGGATCTCTATCAGATGGTGCAGTGCAATCCGGGCATCATCTACAAGGCCAAATAGGCCGGTGGATGGACACCCAAGGGCAGACCCAGGTCTGCCCTTTCTTTTGCGCCAAAGTTTTGCCGCACCCGATCGCGGGGCCGGCAAAGGCGGCGGAAAAACCTTGCCGCTTGCCGTCGTTCTGACTGCCGCGTCGCGCTAACCCCTTGATTTATATGGATGCTGGAGACTGGCACGGGCCTTGCTAAATCGCTTGCAAGCCACGTCAAAGGTCTCTCGACATGAGCATCAGTTTCGACAAAGCACTCGGGTTGCACGAGCAGGCGCTGAACTTCCGTTCGCAGCGCGCCGAGGTATTGGGCAACAACATCGCCAATGCCGATACCCCGGGCTACAAGGCGCGGGATCTGGATTTCAGCGCCGTGATGGCAGAGCAGGCGGCCAAGAGCGCCCCGGGCGCTGCCGGCCACTATCAGCTGGAAACCACCAACAGCCGGCATATCGCCGCCGAGGGCTTCGACATGGGCATGGGCGACTCTGCGTTGAAGTATCGCATCCCCACTCAGCCCTCGGTGGACCAGAACACCGTGGATGCGCAGGTCGAACAGGCCAACTACGCCGAAAACGCGATGAATTTCCAGGCCAGCTTCACCCTGCTCAATAGCAAGTTCAAGGGGCTGATGTCGGCCCTGCGCGGAGAGTAGCCATGTCCCTGAGTTCGCTGTTCAACATCGCCGGTAGCGGGATGAGCGCCCAGAACGTTCGCCTCAACACCGTGGCCAGCAACATGGCCAACGCCGATTCCGTGTCTTCCAGCGTCGACCAGACCTACAAGGCGCGGCATCCGGTGTTCGCCGCCCAGCTCAACGACGCCCAGGGCGGCGCCTCGCTGTTCGACGACCAGGGCCAGGCCGGGGTCGGGGTGGAGGTGAAGGGCATCGTCGAGGATCAGAGCGAGGTACAGAAGCGCTATGAACCCAACCATCCCATGGCGGACAAGGACGGCTACGTCTACTACCCCAATGTGAACGTGGTGGAGGAGATGGCCGACATGATTTCGGCCAGTCGCGCCTTCCAGACCAATGCGGAAATGATGAATACCGCCAAACAGATGATGCAGAAGGTACTGACCCTCGGTCAGTAAGGAACCGGCGCCATGGCCATAAGCACGACCAATTCAACCACTCAATCGGTGCTCGACAAGTACTCCGTCAACAAGACGGACGCTACCTCCGAGACCGCTAGCAGCGATGGCAAGAAAGGCGGCAAGCTCGGCAAGGACGAGTTCCTCAAGCTGATGGTTGCCCAGATGAACAACCAGAATCCGCTGGAGCCCCAGGGCAACGGCGAATTCATCGCGCAGCTGGCGCAGTTCAGTACCGTCGAGGGCATCACCAACCTCAACACCAGCGTCAGCTCGATCCTCTCCGGCAGCCAGTCTTCCCAGGCGCTGCAGGCGTCCACCCTGGTGGGCCGCAAGGTGATCGTCGACAGCGACAAGGTCAAGGTGGACACCAGTGCCGACTTCAAGGGCGCCCTCAACCTGACCGCCTCCAGTTCCAACGTCTGGGTCAACGTCTATGACACCAGCGGCAGTCAGGTGAATCGTCTGAACCTGGGGCAGCAGTCCAGTGGCCTGGTGAACTTCACCTGGGACGGTACCGACGCCAATGGCAAGAAGCTGGACGCCGGCACCTATCGCTTCGAGGCTCAGGCCAGCATCGACGGCAAGACCGAAGCCATGAAAACCAGTTTGCCGGCCAATGTCGACAGCGTGACGCTGGGGCAGAACGGCGGCGAAATGACACTCAACCTTGCCGGCGTCGGCAGCATCGGTATCTCCAAAGTCCAGGCGGTCGGCCAGTAAGGCGCGGCACACGAGAGGAATCCAGCATGTCTTTCAATATCGGTTTGAGCGGCATCAAGGCCGCGTCCAGTGACCTCAACATCACCGGCAACAACATCGCCAACGCCAGTACCGTCGGCTTCAAGCAGTCGCGGGCGGAGTTCCAGGACCTCTATGCCGCCTCGGTACTGGGCACCGGCAAGAATGCCCAGGGCAGCGGCGTGCTGCTCGGCAACGTCGGCCAGCTGTTCAACCAGGGCACCATCGACTCCACGCAGAATGCGCTGGACATGGGCATCAATGGCAACGGCTTCTTCATGACCAGTAACAACGGCGCCGTCCAGTACACCCGTGCGGGTTACTTCGGCACCGACAAGCAAGGCTTCATCGTCGACAACAACGGCTACAAGCTGCAGGGCTACACCACCAATGCCCAGGGTCTGCTGCAGCCTGGTGTACGCAGCGACCTGCGCATCGAGACGGCCAGTCAGGCGCCCAAGTCCACGACGCAGATCGCCCAGCAGTTCAACCTGAACTCGACCAGTGCGCCGCCGACGCTGACGCCCTTCGATCCCTCGGATCCGAAGACCTACAACTCCTCGACCTCGCTGAACATCTATGACAGCCAGGGCAACTCCCACGTCATGTCGCAATACTTCGTCAAGGCACCGGCGCCGGCCACCAACCAGTGGTCGATGCAGGTGCTGATCGACGGACGCAACCCGCTGGATCCGGGGGTTGCCACCAAAACCGCCAATACGGCGGCGGGGGTTGCCGGTGCCACGGCAAACAGTGTCGCCACGGCGGTCAACAACATGTCCGGGGCCACGCCCCAGGTGAAGGCCATCGCCAACAACGCCGCCGCCGCTGCCGGTGCGACTCCGGCTTCGGTCGCCGCGGCCGTGGCCGCCTATGGCACCCAGCCGCAGAGCTTTGGCGTGACCTTCGATGCGGCCGGCAAGCTGAGCACCGTGAGCTCTTCTTCGGCGGGCGTCAGCATCGATCCGAAGACCAATATCATCACCTTCGCCACCGATCCCACCGGATCGAGCGGCAGTGGCTGGATCCCGGCGATCTCCGATGGTGGCAACCCGGCGAACTACAGCTGGAATGGCGCGCTGGGCAATACCGGCGGCTTCACCTTCGATCCGCGCGGCTCGACGCAATTCTCTACCGCCTTCGCGGTGAACAGCGTCAACCAGGACGGCTACACCACCGGTCAGCTGTCCGGTCTGGAGATCGACGATACCGGCCAGATCTTCGCGCGCTACACCAACGGTCAATCCAAGGTCCAGGGTCAGGTCGTGCTGGCGAACTTCGCCAACGTCCAGGGCCTGACTCCCATGGGCAAGACCTCCTGGACCGAGTCCGCGGAGTCCGGTCAGCCGGTGGTGGGCACGCCACGGGCCGGTACCCTGGGTTCCTTGCAATCCGGTGCGCTGGAAGCTTCCAACGTGGACATCTCCACCGAGCTGGTCGATATGATCGTGGCGCAGCGCAACTACCAGGCGAACGCCAAGACCATCGAGACCGAGAACGCCATCACCCAGACCATCATCAACCTGCGTTGATGTCGTTTCTCTGACGGCTTGCCGCTCAGGCGTCAGGAAAAGCCTCCCTTGGGAGGCTTTTCTATTCTCAAGTCATTGATTCAGTGGGGTTTCCGTTTTCTGGAACGGGCCTTGCTATAGAACCTCCGAACGCAAGCTTGGCGGCAATCTGCCGCCGTCGGAGGATCAGATGGACAAGCTGCTGTACGTCGCCATGACCGGCGCCAGCCAGAACGAAATGGCCCAGCGCGCCCATGCCAACAACCTGGCCAACGTCTCGACCTCGGGATTCCGCAAGGATCTCGAACAGGCGCGCTCGATGCAGGTGTTCGGCGAAACCATGCCGTCGCGCGTCTATTCCATGAGTGAGCGGCCGGCGACGGATTTCACTCCCGGTGCGCTGCAGGAGACCGGGCGTGACCTGGACGTGGCAGTCCAGGGGCCGGGCTTCGTCGCGGTCCAGGATCCCTCCGGCAAGGAGGCCTACGTCCGCACCTCCAGCCTGCAGATCGATCCCCTCGGCATGCTGCGGACCGGCAGCGGCTTGCCGGTGCTCGGCAATGGCGGACCCATCGCCGTGCCGCCCGCTTCCAAGGTGGAAATCGGTCAGGACGGCAGCATCACCGTGCGCGGCTCCGGTCAGGCGGCCAACGCCCTGGCCCAGGTCGATCGCATCAAGCTGGTCAATCCCGACACCAAGCAGATGGAAAAGGGGCTCGACGGCCTGTTGCACATGAAGCAGGGCCAGGCTGCGCCGCCCATGGACGCCAACGTGTCCCTGGTGTCCGGCTTCGTCGAGTCGAGCAACGTCAATGCGGCGGAGGAGATGACCTCCATCCTGTCGCTGTCCCGCCAGTTCGAGCTGCAGGTGAAGATGATGCGCAGCGCCGAAGACAACGACGCGGCGCTGGCAAAGGTTTTGCAATTCTCCTGATCAAGGCTAGCGCCGACGTAAAACCGGCACTTCGAGGAATACCATCATGATGTCGTCACTGTGGGTCGCCAAGACCGGTCTGTCCGCCCAGGACATGAACCTCACCACCATCTCCAACAACCTGGCCAACGTGTCCACCACGGGCTTCAAGCGCGATCGCGCCGAATTCCAGGACCTGCTGTACCAGATCCGTCGCCAGCCGGGTGCCCAGTCCACCCAGGACAACCAGCTGCCCTCCGGCCTGCAACTGGGTACCGGTGTGCGCATCGTCGGCACCCAGAAGAACTTCACCGAGGGTTCGCTGCAGACCACCGACCAGCCGCTGGACATGGCCATCAACGGCGACGGCTTCTTCCAGGTGACCATGCCTGACGGGACCATCAACTACACCCGTGACGGTACCTTCCACCTGAATGCCGATGGTCAGCTGGTCACCGCCAACGGCTTCGCCCTGCAGCCCGCCATCGTGCTGCCGGCCGATACCAAGACCTTCACCGTTGGCGAAGACGGCACCGTGTCGGTCACCACCGCCGGCCAGGCCGCGCCCCAGGTCATCGGCAATCTGCAGATCGCCCAGTTCGTCAACCCGGGCGGTCTCCAGGCCGTGGGCCAGAACCTGTTCACCGAAACCGCGTCCAGCGGTGCGCCCCAGGTCGGTACCCCGGGCCTCAACGGCCTTGGCACCGTGCTGCAGAGCACCCTGGAAAACTCCAACGTGAGCACCGTCGAGGAGCTGGTGAACATGATCACCACCCAGCGCGCCTACGAGATGAATTCCAAGGTCATCAAAGCGGCCGACGACATGCTCGGCTTCGTCAGTCAACAGCTCTAATCCCCTGTGAGGAAGCGCTCCATGAAACCTCTGTTCGCCGTCGCCCCGCTCCTGGGAGCGCTCGTACTCGCAGGATGCGTAGCCCCGGCCGCCAAGCCGGACGATCCCTACTACGCCCCGGTGCTGCCGCGCACGCCGGTGCCGGCGGCGCAGAACAACGGCGCCATCTTCCAGTCGGGGTTCGAGCAGAATCTCTATACCGACCGCAAGGCCTTCCGCATCGGCGACATCATCACCGTCACCCTGCAGGAGAAGACCCAGGCCAGCAAGAACGCCAGTTCCGACGTCGCCAAGAACAGCAAGGCGACCCTGGGGCTGACCTCGCTGTTCGGCGCCAAGCCGAAGATCCCCAATCCCCTGGCCGATGGCGACCTGAGCCTGGACGCCGGCTTCTCCGGCAACCGCTCCAACACCGGCAAGTCCACGGCGGCCCAGGGCAACAGCCTGTCCGGCTCGCTGACCGTGACCATCGCCGAGGTGCTGCCGAACGGCATCCTGGTGGTCCGTGGCGAGAAGTGGCTGACGCTCAACACCGGCAACGAACTCATGCGCATCCAGGGCATGGTCCGCGCCGACGACATCGCCACCGACAACACCGTGTCGTCCACCCGCGTGGCCGATGCCCGTATCACCTATTCGGGCACCGGCGCCTTCGCCGATGCCAGTCAGCCGGGCTGGCTGAGCCAGTTCTTCGGCAGCCCGCTGATGCCCTTCTGAGGATGAGCGCCATGTTCAAGACCCTCATCGCCGCTGCCGCCCTGGCCCTGGTCATGCCCCTGGCCCAGGCGGATCGGCTCAAGGACATCGCCAGCATCCAGGGCGTGCGGACCAACCAGCTAATCGGCTACGGCCTGGTGGTGGGTCTGCCCGGTACCGGCGACCAGACCACCCAGACGCCCTTCACCGTGCAGACCTTCAACAACATGCTGGCCCAGTTCGGCATCAAGGTGCCGCCGGGTACCACGGCGCAGCTGAAGAACGTCGCGGCGGTGTCCATCCATGCCGATCTGCCGGCCTTTTCCAAACCCGGCCAGACCATCGACATCACGGTGTCCTCCATCGGCAATTCCAAGAGTCTGAGAGGCGGCAGTCTGCTGCTCTCGCCGCTCAAGGGTATCGATGGCCAGATCTACGCCATCGCCCAGGGCAACCTGGTAGTCGGGGGTTTTGACGCCGAAGGCCGTGACGGCTCTAAGATTACCGTCAACGTTCCGTCATCCGGCCGCATTCCCAATGGCGCCACCGTCGAGCGACCGGTGCCGAGCGGCTTCGATCAGGGCAACAGCATCACGCTGGACCTCAATCGCAGCGACTTCACCACCGCCAAGCGCATCGTCGACAAGATCAACGAGACACTTGGCGCGGGTGTTGCATCAGCTGTTGATGCCGGATCGATTCGTGTCACGGCGCCGGTGGATCCTGGCCAGCGCGTCGACTACATCTCGATCCTGGAGAACATGGAGGTGGATCCGGGGCAGGCGGTGGCCAAGGTCATCGTCAACTCCCGCACCGGGACCATCGTCATCGGCCAGAACGTCAAGGTCTCGCCGGCGGCGGTGACCCAGGGCAGCCTGACCGTGACCATCAGCGAGGACCCCCAGGTGAGCCAGCCCAATCCCTTGTCGGGTGGGCAGACGGTGGTGACCCCCCAGTCGACCGTCAAGGCCAAGCAGGAGGCCAAGCCGATGTTCAAGTTCGGTCCGGGTACCACGTTGGACGAGATCGTGAGAGCGGTGAATCAGGTGGGCGCGGCGCCCAGCGACCTGGTGGCCATTCTCGAAGCGTTGAAACAGGCCGGCGCCTTGCAGGCCGATCTGATCGTTATCTAAGGAGAACGGGCGATGGAATCTCGTCTGGGTGGCAACTACGGCAACGTCAAGGATTCGGGGGCCTTTACCGACCTGAATCGGTTGGCCCAGATGAAGGGTAAGGACCGCGACAGCTCGGAAAACGTCAAGAAGGTCGCCGGCGAATTCGAGTCGCTGTTCCTGAGCCAGATGCTCAAGTCCATGCGCAGCGCCAACCAGGCGCTGGCGGACAAGGACAGTCCCTTTTCCAGCGAGACCACCAAGCAGTACCAGGACATGTACGACCAGCAGCTGGCCGTCTCCCTGTCCCGGGACGGCGGCGGTATCGGCCTGGCCAACGTGCTCGAACGTCAGTTGAGCAAGACCGCCCAGCCGTCGGCGCGCCCCAATCCCTTTGCCCAGGTCGGCCAGGCTGCGCCCACCGAAGGCCAGCTGGCCGCTGGTCGCAACGCCAAACTCAACGACGTGGCGAGCCACGGCCTCAAGCCGGCCAATGCGGTGGCGTCCGGGCGTGACGATTCCAGCGCGCTGAATTCGCGTCGGCTGGCGCTGCCCGGGCGACTGGCCGAGCGTACCGCCGCCAATATTTCCGGCGCGGCCGAGCAGGGCGCCACCCTCAAGCAGAGCTTCCAGGACGTCGCGGCTGCCCAGAGCGCCTGGCGTCAGCAGGCTACGCAACCCGGCAGCAAGCCGGCCGCCGCGACCGAGGCCGTCGCCAGCGTGGATGGCGCCGCTGCCACCGGCAAGACCCGTTTCCGTACCCGCCAGGAATTCGTCGATACCATGATGCCCATGGCCGAAGCCGCGGCGAAGCGCCTGGGCGTGGATCCCAAGTTCCTGGTCGCCCAGGCGGCGCTGGAAACCGGTTGGGGCAAGCACATGGTCAAGCAGGCCGACGGCAGCAACAGCAACAACCTGTTCGGCATCAAGTCCCACGGCTGGGACGGCGGCAGCGCCCCGGCGGTGACCCAGGAGTTCGTCAACGGCAAGGCAGTGACCGAGACCGCCAAGTTCCGCACCTACGATTCCTTCGCCGACAGCTTCCACGACTACGTGAACTTCCTGCAGAGCAACGACCGCTACGACAAGGCGCTGTCCACCAACGGCAACTCCGAGCGCTTCATGCAGGGCCTGCAGCAGGCCGGCTACGCCACCGATCCGCAATACGCACGCAAGGTGATCCAGATCGCCCGCAACATGAACACCTATCAGACGGTCGCCTCCCTGGGCACCAGTCCGTCCCGCGGTTGAGGTGAGCCATGGCTGATCTACTTTCCATTGGTCTGTCGGGCCTGAGGTCCACGCAAAACGCCCTGACCACCACCGGCCACAACATCGCCAACGTCAACACGCCTGGCTATTCGCGGCAGGAGGCCATCCAGCAGACCAACATCGCCCAGTTCAATGGCGCGGGTTACATCGGTTCCGGCTCCCAGACGGTGGATGTGCGTCGTCTCGCCAGCGATTTCCTCACCAGCCAGGTGCGCTCGGCCACCAGCCAGAACAGCGAGCTGCAGACCTTCAAGAGCCAGATCTCCCAGCTCGATGGGCTGCTGTCCGACAACACCACCGGTATCACCCCGGCGATGCAGAAGTTCTTCGCCACCCTGCAGACCGCCTCCCAGGATCCGTCCTCGGTTCCGGCGCGGGAAGCCGTGCTCGCCCAGGCCCAGGGCCTGAGCAAGTCCTTCAATACCCTGTATGACCAGATCGACAAGCAGAACGGCCAGATCAACGATCAGCTGTCGGCTCTCACTGGCCAGATCAACTCCCTGGCCAAGAGCGTCGGTAGCCTGAACGATGCCATCGCCCGCTCCAAGGCGGCCGGCGCGGCGCCCAACGACCTGATCGATTCTCGTGATCAGGCCATCAAGCAGCTGTCCGGCATGGTCGGTCTGCAGGTGGTCAGCCAGGACGATGGCTCGTTGAACCTGTTCGTCGGCACCGGTCAGCCACTGGTGGTCGGCAGCAATGTCTCGACCCTGGCCGCTCAGCCGGGTAACGACGATCCATCGCGTTACCAGGTCACCCTGACGGCGGGCAGCACCTCGCAGATCATCACCTCGCAGGTCAGTGGCGGCGAGATGGGCGGTCTGCTGTCCTACCGGGACACGGCGCTGGACCATGCCTACAACAGCCTGGGCCAGTTGGCGCTGACCCTGACCGATACCCTGAACAAGCAGCTGGGGCAGGGCCTGGATCTGGCCGGTAACGCCGGTTCGCCGCTGTTCAGCGACGTCAACGGGGGTCAGAGCACCGGTCTGCGGGTCATGGGGCGGTCGACCAACTTCGGTTCGGCCTCCGCCACGCTGAACATCACCGATACCGCCAAGCTGAATCCCAGCGACTATCGGCTGGACTTCGACGGTACCAACTTCAAGGCGCTGCGCGTCAGTGATAGCACCAGCATCACGGTGACCCGCAGCGGTACCGATCCGGTCACCCTGACCTTTGCCGATGCCCAGGGCGCCGATCAGGGCTTCAAGGTGCAGTTTACCGCGGCCGAACTGAACAAGGCCCAGGCAGGCGACGTCTTCAGTCTCCAGCCCACCCGTCGCGGTGCGGCGCAGATGAGTGTGGAGCTGAACCAGTCCAGCCAGCTGGGCTTCGCCGGTACCGCCAAGGCTGCCAGCACGACCAACAACCGCGGTACAGGTGCCATCACCCAGCCTGATCTGAAGAGTGCGCCCTCGCCAGTCAGTACCGCCGATCTGGGTAGGCTGTTCGGTGGCGGTGGCATCAAGCTGAGTTTCAATGCCGCCGCTGGCAACCTGACCGGGACCCTGCCCACCGGCGCCACCCTGAGTTATGTCTCGCCGTCCACCACCGGCCTGACCTCGGGCCAGACCAATACCCTGCGGCTGCAATACACCGACCCGAACACCAACAACAGCTACAGCTACGATTTCAACGTCAGCGGCGTGCCTCAGGATGGCGACAGCTTCACCCTGGGCGCCAACAGTGGCGCGGTCTCGGACAACCGCAATGCCCTGAACCTGGTGGCCTTGCAGACCAAGACCACCATGGGCGGCTATGGCACCACCGGCACCACCTACAACAACGCCTACGGCGGCCTGGTGGAGCGGGTCGGTACCCTGACCGCCCAGGTGCGGGTGGACTCGGCCGCCAGCGAAACCGTGCTCAAGCAATCCGAAGACAATCGCGATTCCCTGTCAGCGGTGAACCTGGACGAGGAGGCGGCCAAGCTCGTCCAGTTCCAGCAGTACTACGGTGCCTCGGCGCAGGTCATCAAGATCGCCCAGTCGCTGTTCGACACCCTGATCGGCGCCTTCAGATAAGGAACCCGCCCATGCGCATCTCTACCGTCCAGGCGTTCAACAACGGCATCAGCGGCCTGCAGAACAACTACAGCGATGTCAGTCGCTCCCAGGAACAGATCAGCACCGGCAAGAAGATCCTCACTCCGGCGGACGATCCAGTGGCGTCGATCAAGCTGTTGCAGCTGAGTCAGGAAGAGGCGCTCAACGGTCAGTACAACACCGGCATGACCGCCGCCACGAACAGCCTCACTACCCAGGAATCCATGCTGACCTCGGTGGAAACGGTGCTGACGCGTATTCGCGAAATCGCTGTCCAGGCTGGCAATGGCACCCTCGATCCTACCGATCGCGCGTCCCTGGCCAAGGAAGTTGGCCAGCGCGAAGACGAGCTGATGAACCTGATGAACAGCAAGGATGCCAGCGGCAAGTACCTGTTCTCCGGCTCCATGGGCGACACCCAGCCCTATGTGCGCAATGCCGACGGCACCTACAGCTACAACGGCGATGAAGGCCAGCGCAGCGTGCAGATCGCCAGCTCTACCTTCGTGCCCATCAGCGACAGCGGCAAGGACGCCTTCGAGAACAACTTCAACGCCAATCGGGTGGATACCAGCAAGGTCGCGACCAACACCGGTACCGGGCGGATCTCCCTCGGCCTGGTGGAGGACAAGGGCGCCTATGATTCGACCTTTCCGGCCAGCGCGCCGCCGGCAGCCAGCGACGGTATCGGCATTCATTTTCTCGATGACAAGAAATACGTCGTCTACGACCTCGCCAAGGCGCCCACGGCCGCCCAGTGGGCGGCCTACGATCCGGCCAATCCGCCGGCAGGTCAGCTCAAGGCGGACAGCCTCAACAGTACCCAGGAAGCCAGCAAGTTCATCCGCTACGGTGGGGTGAAGGTGCAGCTGGACGGCGCTCCCGCTGCCGGCGATGAGTTCAAGATCACCCGCGACACCGCCAACGAGAAGCGCAGCCTGCTCAACGTGGTATCCGATCTGCGCAAGGCCCTGGAAAATGGTGACAGCAGTACCGAGGGGGTCTATCAGATCCGTGACAGCGCCGCCGTGGCCCTGAGCAACCTGGACACCGCCTACACCCAGGTCGATGGCGTGCGTGGCAAGGTCGGCGCCCGTCTCAACGTCATCGACTCCACCAGCGACTTCATCGCCAACGTCAGCCTGGTCAACAAGTCGGTGCAGTCGGATCTCCAGGATCTCGACTACCCTGAAGCGCTGTCGCGCTACGCCCTGCAGAACACCGTGCTGCAGGCGTCGCAGCAGAGTTTCGTGAAGATCGCCCAGTTGAGTCTGTTCAAATACCTGTAAGGACTTCGGCCAACGCGTAACCGGGATTGGCCGATTTTTTGCTGCTACTCTTCCGATAGGCCAGATGCGCCGGTTTTCCGCCGCCTTGGCCGCTCGACTCATCGCGAAGGGATAGCAACATGTTTGATGGCCTGTCGATCTTCATCTCGGGTGGTACCGGCTCCTTCGGCCGCGCCTTCGTCAAGCGGCTGTTGAGCGACTACCAGCCCAAGCGGGTGGTGGTGTTCTCCCGCGACGAACTCAAGCAGTACGAAATGAGCCAGGAATTCGACGCGCCCTGCATGCGTTATTTCCTCGGCGACGTGCGCGACGAGCAGCGCCTGCAGCAGGCCATGCGCGGCATCGATCTGGTGGTGCATGCCGCCGCGCTCAAACAGGTGCCGGCGGCCGAGTACAATCCCACCGAATGCATCCGCACCAACGTCAATGGTGCGGAAAACATCATCGCCGCGGCGCTGCAGAACGGCGTGAAGAAGGTCATCGCCCTGTCCACCGACAAGGCGGCCAGTCCGATCAATCTCTATGGCGCCACCAAGCTGCTCTCGGACAAGCTGTTCGTTGCCGCCAACAACATCGCCGGCAGTCGCGACACCTCCTTCGCCGTGGTGCGCTACGGCAATGTGGTCGGCTCCCGCGGCTCGGTACTGCCGCTGTTTCGCAAGCTGATCGCCAAGGGCGCCGAGGATCTGCCGATCACCGATGCGCGCATGACGCGCTTCTGGATCACCCTCGACGAGGGCGTGGATTTCGTCATGCGCAGCTTCGAGCGCATGCAGGGCGGCGAGTTGTTCGTACCCAAGATTCCCTCGGCGCGCATTGTCGATCTGGCCACCGCCCTGGCGCCGGACCTGCCACAGCGCCAGGTCGGTATCCGTCCGGGTGAAAAGCTGCACGAGATGATGATCTCCCGGGACGACAGCCCCCATACCCTGGAATTCGCGCATCACTATGTCATCGCGCCGGCGATGAGTTTCAACCAGCCCTGCGATTACTCGCTTGATGGCCTGGGCGAGCAGGGGCGGCCGGTCGAACCGGGTTTCGAATACCTGTCCGACAGCAACCCCGATTATCTAGACGTCGCGGCGCTCCGCCAGCTGGTCGAGCGCTGCCCATGAGCGGCATTCCCTATGGTCGGCAATCCATCAGCGAAGCGGACATCGCCGCGGTCACCGCCGTGCTGCGTTCCGACTGGCTGACCCAGGGGCCGATGATCGAGCGCTTCGAACAGGCGGTGGCGGGGCGCTGCGAAGCAGCGCATGGCGTGGCCGTGTGCAATGCCACGGCGGCGCTGCATCTCGCCTGCCTGGCACTGGACCTGGGGCCAGGCGATCTGCTCTGGACCTCGCCCAATACCTTCTTGGCCAGCGCCAACTGTGCGCGCTATTGCGGCGCCGACGTCGACTTCGTCGACATAGATCCCAGCACCCTCAATCTCAGCGTCCCGGCGCTGGCCGCCAAGCTGGAAGTCGCCGAGCGGGCCGGGCGACTGCCGAAGATCCTGGTGCCCGTGGCCTTCGCCGGCCAGAGCTGCGACATGGCCGCCATCCAGCCTCTGGCACGGCGCTATGGCTTCAAGGTGATCGAGGATGCCTCCCACGCCATAGGGGCAAGGTACGCGGGGCAGGCCGTGGGCTCGGGTGCCCAGGCCGACATCACCGTGTTCAGCTTCCATCCGGTGAAGATCGTCACCACCGGCGAAGGCGGGCTGCTCACTACCAATGATGTCGCCCTTGCCGAACGGCTGCGGCGACTGCGCAGCCATGGCATCACCCGCGACCCGGCGTTGCTGCAGGCCGCAGGGCAGGGTGGCTGGCACTACGAGCAGCTGGAACTGGGCTTCAACTACCGCATCACCGATATCCAGGCGGCCCTGGGGCTGTCGCAGCTCGACCGTCTGGAGCCCTTCATCGCGCGCCGGCGCGCCCTGGTCCAGCGCTATCGGGAGCTGCTGGCAGGATTGCCGGTCGGCCTTATCGGCGACCAGATCGGTGCCGAGTCGGCCTGGCACCTTTTTCCCATCCGGGTGGATGAACGCCAGCGCCATCGGGTCTTCGCCGGGATGAGAGCCGCCGGTGTCGGCGTCAACCTGCACTATATTCCCGTGCACCTGCAGCCCTATTACCGCGCTCTGGGCTTCGCGCCCGGCGATTTTCCGGAAGCCGAGCGCTACTACGCCCAGGCCCTGAGCCTGCCGCTGTACGCCGACCTGAGCGAGGCACAGCAGGATCGGGTGGTTGAAACCCTAGCCGAGTTGTTGAAGTAGAGGAAAGGACCATGCGAGAGATGACCGCGCAAGAGCGCTTCTGGCAGGGTGAATTCGGCGATGCCTACGTCGACCGCAACACCGGCGCTGCGGCCGTGGCCAGCAGCCTGGCCTTCTTCGGGCGTGCTCTGGCCCGTGCCGGCACTCTGGGTAGCGTGCTCGAGCTGGGCACCAACCGTGGCCTCAATCTGCAGGCCCTGCGCGCCCTGTTGCCCCAGGCGCAGCTGCAGGGGGTGGAACTCAACGGCAAGGCCTGCGCCCTGGCCCGGACGCTGAACGTGGCCGATATCTGGGAGGGTTCGCTGTTCGACTATCCCGTGACCGCGGGTTTCGATCTGGCGTTCACCAAGGGCGTGCTCATCCATCTGCCTCCCGACTTGCTGCCGGCTGCCTACGACAAGCTGTACCAGGCCAGCCGACGCTTCATCCTGGTCGCCGAGTACTACAACCCCACGCCGGTGGAAGTGAGCTATCGCGGCCATGCCGAGCGGCTGTTCAAGCGCGATTTCGCTGGTGACCTGCTCGACCGCCATGCCGATCTGCGCCTGTTGGACTACGGATTCGTCTATCACCGCGACCCGCTGTTTCCCGCCGATGACATCTCCTGGTTCCTGCTGGAGAAACAGGCGTGACCGCCATCGCCATCATTCCCGCCCGGGGCGGCAGCAAGCGTATCCCGCGCAAGAACATCAAGGTCTTCCACGGCCGGCCGATGATGGCCTATTCCATCCAGGCGGCCCTGGAGAGCGGGCTGTTCGCGCGAGTAGTGGTCAGTACCGACGATACCGAGATCGCCGAGGTAGCCCGGAGCTGGGGCGCCGAGGTGCCCTTCCTGCGTCCTGCCGAGCTGGCGGATGACCATGCCGGCACCGTCGAGGTGATCCAGCATGCGGTGGCGGCGCTGCGCGAGCAGGGCGAGAACTTCGCCTACGCCTGTTGCCTCTACGCCACAGCGCCCTTCGTGACGCCGGCCGACCTGACACGAGGGCTGGATGCGCTCGAAAGCCATCCGGACAAGGCCTATGCCTTCACCGTCACCGATTACGCCTCGCCGGTGCAACGGGCGTTGCGGCTACGCCCGGACGGCGGTGTCGAATCGCTCTATCCAGCGTTCTACGAAACCCGCTCCCAGGATCTGGAGCCGGCTTTCCACGATGCCGGCCAGTTCTACTGGGGACGCACCGAGGCCTGGGCGCAGGGTGCACCCCTGCATGCGCCGCACTCGCTGCCCGTACGGCTGCCGCGGTATCGGGTGCAGGATATCGATACCCCCGAAGATTGGCAGCGCGCGGAAACTCTGTTCGCTGCCCTGGGAGCGATGCCTCGGTGATGCGGATCCTGGTGCGTGTGGATGCCTCGCCCGTGATCGGTGGCGGCCATCTGGCACGCTGTGTCACGCTGGCGAGGGCGCTGGAGGCACCGGGTGCGCAGTGCACCTTTGTCTGCCGTTTGACTGAGCCTGCCTGGCGCGCACTGATCCCCCAAGCCTGTGAAGTCCTGCTGTTGCCCCCGCTCGGATCGGCGTCTGGCTATCCCGAGCAACTGATCGACACCGAGGAAGACTTCCTGGCGACGCAGGCCCTGCTGGGCGAGCGGTGCTTCGACTGGTGCCTGATCGATCATTACGGCCTGGCCGCGGACTGGCATGCCAAGGTC
>NZ_JASCON010000033.1:0-55155 GCF_029959585.1 Pseudomonas sp. PS02302 | reverse complement strand
GGCCCCACTGTGGGGGGCCCGGCCCCCCGCCCCCACCCGCCCGCGCCCGCAGGGCATTGTCCACGTGCAGGCCAAAGGACTGGCCTCCCTGGTAGCGATTGAACAGCGGCGGAAACACCCGCGCCGGCAGCGCCGCGGCGACGAACAGCGGATGCCGCGCCAGCGCCTGCTGGATCAGCTCGCCCACTGCGCGCGCCGCCGGCTCGTCCGCCGGCAGCTGCAGATTGTCCTTGGCCATGGCCGACTGGAAACCGGCCGTGTGCCGGCCATCGGCCCAGGCCGCCGCCTCCAGCCGCTGGCGGCACTCCCCTACCTGCTCGGGCGTCAGCACGCCCGGAACGCTGATCATCATGGTGATTCCCTCTAACGCCGAAAGCCCTGCGCAGGCAGGGCTTTGGTTGCTGCAGGCGACCTCAGAAGCTGTAGGTCGCGGTCAGGATGGCGGAACGGGCATCGCCGTATTCGATGGCCGACGACCTCGTGCTCACGCCCAGTTGCGAGCGCACCCGCTCCACATAGTCCTTGTCGAAGACGTTGTTGACGTTGAGTTGCAGGTCGACGTTGCGATTGACGCGATAGCCGACCATGGCGTTGTGCAGCCAGTAGTCGTCGAGCTTGGCGCCGTCGTTGCTGGAGGTGACGTTGCGCTCGCTGACATAGCGGGCGCCATAGCCCACCCGCCAACCGGCCGGCAGCTCATAGGTGGTCCAGAGATTGAGCGAGCGCGGCGGGGTGTTGGCCAGGGCCTGGCCTTCGCGATTGCGCCCGTCCAGGGTGTCGGCGGCCTTGAGCGTCTCGCTGTCGAGGAAGGTGAAGTTGGCGTAGACATTCCACTGCGGGGTGATCCGCCCGGTGGCGCCCAGTTCGATGCCCTGCACGCGCTGCTTGCCGGCCAGGGCGGTGCTGCCATCGGCCAGGGTCTCCCGGGCATTGCTCTTCTCGACGCGGAACAGGGCGCCGTCCAGCTCCAGGCGCTTGTCGAGGAATTCCCACTTGGTGCCCAGTTCCCAGGTCTTGTTCTTTTCCGGACCCAGATCCTGGTTGGCCGCGCTCAGGCCGGCGCCGGTGGAGGTCAGGCTTTCCGCCGAGGGATTGAAGGAGGTGCCATAGGCCACGTAGACCCGGCCGTTCGGCGCCGGCTTGAACACCAGGCCGGCGCGCCCGCTCAGCTTGGCGTCATCGGCACTCAGGCGGGTCTTGCTGCCGCGCACGCCGTTGGCGACCGGGGTGGTATCGCTGTCGCCGTCGAACCAGTCGTAGCGCAGACCCAGGTTCACGTCCCAGTAGTCGTTGAGGGCGATGGTGTCGAAGGCATAGAGCGCCTTGTCGGTCAGCACGTTGTTGGCGATGGCCGAGGTCTGCTTGTCGGTGGCGCCGTCATAGCGCTCCGGCGGGGCGGCCAGGGAGTAGCCGGCGGCGGGGAAGGTCAGGCCATAGCTGTAGGTGTCGCGGTCGTAGTCCTCGCGGGAGAACTCGGCGCCCAGCACGAAGGAATGCCCCAGGCCGAAGGTGTCGACGTTGCCGGTCAGGTTGGTCTGGTTGATCCACATCTCCGAGGTCACGTCGCGGCCATAGCCCTGGGGACCGGCCGGGCGATAGCGGCCCGCGGCGACGCCACCCAGGTTGACGTGGGACGCCGAGATCACCACGTCGCGCTCGATGCGGCTGTAGCGGGTCAGGTTCTGCAGACTCAGGTTGTCGTCGAAGCGATGCTCCAGCTCCACGGTGAAGACATTGTTGTTGATGTCTTCCTTGTCGATGTTCTTGAAGCCGAAATAGGCATCGCGATCCACCCCGCCCAGGCGCTTGCCGTTGAGCGCCGGCACCCCGTAGTCAGGTTGGTTGTTGTCGGTCTGGTGGAAGTAGCTCAGGGTCAGGCGGGTATCGTCCGACAGGCCCAGGGCCAGCGACGGCGCGATGCCCCAGCGCTCGCGATCGATCTGGTCGCGGCCGGGCACATCGTTCTCGTGGGCCATCAGATTCAGCCGGAAGGCGCTGTCGGTGCCCACGCCCTGCAGCGGCTGGTTGGTGTCCAGGGTCAGGCGGCGATAGCTGTCGGTGCCGAGGCCCGCGCCGATGCGGGTGAACTGGCGCTCCTGGGGCTTCTTGCTGATCAGGTTGATGGAGCCACCGGTGGTGCCGGCGCCGCCGAACACCGAATTGGGGCCCTTGATGACCTCGACCGATTCCAGGTTGAAGGTGTCGGTGCGGTTGGTCTGGGTGCTGTCGCGCAGGCCATCGATCTGGATGTTCGAGTTGGCGCTGAAGCCGCGGATATTGATGCTGTCGCCGGAGCCGCCACCGCCCTCGCCGGCGTTGAAGGTGATGCCGGACACGTTGGACAGCACCGATCTCAGACTCAGGGCCTGCTGATCCTGGATGACCTGCGCCGGCACCACCGTCACGGTCTGCGGGGTGTCCAGCAGGGGCGCGGTGTACTTGCGCGAGGCGGACTGCTCGGCCTTGAAGCCTTCCTGCTGCGCCTGACCTTCGATGGTCAGACTTTCCAGTCGGGTCACCGGCTCCTTGGCGTCCTGGGCCTGCGCCCCGAGGGACAGCGAAGCGACGGCGACACTGAAGGTAGAAACCAGCAGACGACGCTGGGACAGCGAGGACATTTCCTTGGACATGATGGCGAGCCGCCTCCTTATGTGAATGCGGCGCGATTCTATTTGCAAACGATTATCAAATCCATAGCGAATGTAAATTATTCTTAACAATTCGGAAAACCACCTGACCCGGCGCTTTTCCGCAGCCATGAAAAAGCCCGCGTCCCTGGCGGGACGCGGGCTCGATCGACGCGGAAAGCCCTTAGAGGTAGAAGGCCTTCAGCGGCGGGAAGCCGTTGAATTCCACTGCGCTGTAGCTGGTGGTGTAGGCACCGGTGGACAGCCAGTACAGGCGGTCACCGCTGGCCAGGTTCAGCGGCAGGCCGTACTTGTAGTGCTCGTACATGATGTCGGCGCTGTCGCAGGTGGGACCGGCGATGACGACTTCTTCCATCTCACCCTTCTTCTCGGTCCAGATCGGAAACTTGATGGATTCGTCCATGGTTTCGATCAGGCCGGAGAACTTGCCCACGTCGGTATAGACCCAGCGCTCGACGGCGGTACGCGACTTGCGCGCCACCAGCACCACTTCGCTGACCAGGATGCCGGCGTTGGAGATCAGCGAGCGGCCCGGCTCCAGGATGATTTCCGGCAGCTCGTCGCCGAAGTCTTCCTTGAGGAAGCGGATGATCTCCTCGGCATAGGTCTCCAGGCTGTTGGTGCGATGGATGTAGTTGGCCGGGAAGCCACCGCCCATGTTGATCATCTTCAGGGTGATGCCGTCTTCTTCCTTGAGGCGCTCGAAGATCACCTTGACCTTGGCGATGGCGGCGTCCCAGACGTCGATGTCGCGCTGCTGGCTGCCGACGTGGAAGGAGATGCCATAGGGCTCCAGGCCCAGCTGACGGGCCAGGATCAGCAGATCCAGGGCCATGTCGGGCTGGCAGCCGAACTTGCGCGACAGCGGCCAGTCGGCCGAGTTGGAGCCTTCGGTGAGGATCCGCACATAGATGCGCGAGCCCGGGGCGGCCTTGGCGATGTTGCGCAGGTCGGCCTCGGAGTCGGTGGCGAACATGCGCACGCCCTTCTCGTAGAAGTAGCGGATGTCCTTGGATTTCTTGATGGTGTTGCCGTAGCTGATGCGCTCCGGCTCGACCCCGGTGGACAGCACCTTGTCCAGCTCGTAGATGGAGGCGATGTCGAAGTTCGAGCCCTTGTCGCGCAGCAACTCGGTGATCTCGATGGCCGGGTTGGCCTTGACCGCGTAGTAGATCTTGGCGAACGGGAAGTTGCCAACGAGATCGTCATAGGCCCGGCCGATGGTGGCGGTGTCGATGACGACGAAGGGGGTTTCCTGCTGGTCGGCGAAGGCCTTCATCTTCTGGAAGGTTTCGCGAGAATAGTAATCTTCGACCTTGATGGACATGCGTCGGACTCCCGATGGGCAGAACAAATTGAAGGAGGGGGTGTTCTGAACGCCTAATCCGTTTCCCCACTTTGGTTCGCCTACTTCCCAAGGCACATCGCCGAAAGCAAAAAGGTCAACGCGTACTGGCGTTGACCTCGCTGTCTCGTCGTCGGTACTTGAGCCGGATGGATCGTTTCCAGCATGGACGTTCGGGCGCGAACTTTAGGGCCAGACGCCTCAGAGATCAATGTTAAATCCATGATCTTTACCGAACGGTGACGCACACGGACTCACCCGCTACTGCAACCGACCGGAGCGGGCGCCGAGATGTTCCTGGGGAGTGATGACAGGGGGAATCAAGAGGCCGCATGACGTCATCGTCGGGCCTTGGCGATGGAGTTGCGCCATCGCGGGCATGGCACCGTAGCGTGGAAAACGGCGCAGCCTTTTCCACTGAGGCGTTCGATGCCTGAGTGCGCCCTCACCCCAACCCTCTCCCAGGGGGAGAGGGAGTCATCCGGGCGATGCTAGGCCACCTTCGACTCAGGCGCCTCGCCGTAGGTTGGGTTGAGCGCAGCGAAGCCCAACACGCCCAACCCCAGCGCCTTAGCGGAACGGCGGCTCGTCGAAGCTGCGCAGCTTGCGCGAGTGCAGGGAGTCGAGCTGGGTGCGCAGCTGGTCCAGGGCGGCGATGCCGATGGCCAGGTGCTGGCTCACCGCGCGGGCATAGAAGGCGTTTGCCGAGCCCGGCAGCTTGATCTCGCTGTGCAGGGGCTTGTCGGACACGCACAGCAGGGTCCCGTAGGGCACCCGCAGGCGATAGCCCTGGGCGGCGATGGTGCCGCTCTCCATGTCCACCGCCACCGCGCGCGCCAGGTTGATCAGCGGGCGTTCCTGGGCCCAGCGCAGCTCCCAGTTGCGGTCGTCGTAGGTCAGCACGGTGCCGGTGCGCAGGCGACGCTTGAGCGCTTCCCCACGTTCGCCGGTGACACTGGCGGCGGCTTCCTGCAGCGCCACCTGCACCTCGGCCAGCGCAGGGATGGGGATGTGCGGCGGCACCACGCGGTCGAGGATGCCGTCGCGTCTCATGTAGGCGTGGGCCAGCACGTAGTCGCCGATGGTCTGCGACTGCCGCAGGCCGCCACAGTGGCCGATCATCAGCCAGCAGTGCGGACGCAGCACCGCCAGGTGATCGGTGATGTTCTTGGCGTTGGACGGGCCGACGCCGATGTTGACCAGGGTGACGCCATGGCCGTCACCGGCGATCAGGTGGTAGGCCGGCATCTGGAAGCGGTGCCAGGCGATGGCGGCGATGACCGCCTGGGCCTCGGTAGGGTCCATGTCGCGTTCGATGATGACGTTGCCCGGCAGCACCAGGCGCTCGAAGCGCGGATCGCTGCGCAGCTGTTCCAGGCCGTGCTGGATGAACTGGTCGACGTAGCGATGGTAGTTGGTCAGCAGGATCCAGGGCTGCACATGGCGCCAGTCGCTGCCGGTGTAGTGGACGATACGTCTCAGCGAGAAGTCGGTGCGAGCGGCATCGAACAGCGCCAGCGGCAGCGGATCGATGCGCTCCCAGTCGTAGTGGCCGTCGGCGATGTCGTCGTGGGCGGCGGAGAGATCGGTGCTGGGAAAGACCCGCGCCAGCTCGGCGGCGGTCACGCCGCTGCCGGCCAGTTCGTCGCCCTGCTCCACCACATAGGGATAGGGGATGTCCTGGCGACTGCGACCGATCTCGACCTGGAGGTCGTAGTCGCGCATCAGCGGCTCGAGCTGCTCCAGCAGATAGCCGCGAAAGGCCGCCGGATGGGTCACGGTGGCCACATAGGTGCCGGGCAGCTGGATCTTGGCATAGGCGCGGGTGGTGGCCGGCGGCACGCCGGGAGCACGATAGCGGATGCGGATCTCGGGGTAGCGGAACAGCTCGCGCTCGGCGGCGCTGGGTTCGACGCGATCCTTGAGATAGCGCTTGAGGGCGGCACCCAGGGCCTGGGTGGCCTCGTCGTGCAGAGCCGCAAGACGGTCGACCGCCTCGCTGGCGGTGGCAACGGCGGTGAAATCCTCGGATACGGAGGTCATGCAGGTTTCCTTGTGGGGGCGCTGGCTATAGCTGACACCCTAACACCCCTGGGTGACAACGGCTGTGACGGCTCATAGGGGTTTGTCACCCTGGGCATGCTGTTCCCACAGCCGGCGATAGTGGCCGTCGGGCCGCTGCAGCAAGGCCTCGTGACTGCCCTCCTCCACCTTGCGGCCATCACGCAGCACCAGGATGCGATCGGCATGGCGGATGGTGGACAACCGGTGCGCCACCACGATCAGGGTGACCTGGCCACGCAACTCGTCCAGCGCCCCCTGCAGCCGCGCCTCGGTGGCGCTGTCGATGCTGGCGGTGGCCTCGTCGAGCAGCAGGACCTTGGGTTCGCGCAACAGCGCCCGGGCCAGCGCCAGCAGTTGCCGCTCGCCGGTGGACAGGGTGAAGCCACGCTCGCCCAGCAGGGTATCCAGGCCTTCCGGCAACCGCGCCACCAGATCGTCCATATGGGCGGTGGCGAGGGCCTCGCGCAGCCGCGCATCCGACACCTGGCTGCCCAGCAGCAGGTTGTCCCTGAGGCTGGTGGAGCGGATGAAGGGCTCCTGGGGCACGCTGGCCAGGGCGGCGCCCAGCACTTCCGGGGTCAGCGTGCCCAGTTCGCGACCGTCCAGGCAGAGGTGGCCGCCGGTGACCGGTTGCAGTCCGGCGAGCAGGTCGAGCAGCGTCGACTTGCCGCTGCCGGTGGGGCCGACGATACCGAGAAAGGTGCCCGGAGCGATGTCCAGGTCGATGCCGTGCAGGGTGTCGTGACCCGCGCCGGCATGGCGAAAACGTACCGCGTCGAGGTGGAAATGCGCGGTCGCGATGGGCCGGTCGTCTTCGCCGCTCAATGCCGGCTTCTCTTCCAGCAGGTGCAGCAGCCGGGTGCCGGCCACCGTGGCCTGCTGGAACAGGTTGAATCTCTGGGTGATGTCCATCAGCGGCTCGGTCACCCGCCCCAGGTAGGTGACGAAGGCATAGAGCACACCGATCTCGGCACCGCCCTGCAGATGGCCCATGCCGTAGACCAGCAGCAGCACCGCCAGCACCGCCACGCTGACCAGGTCCAGTGCCGAACGCAGCAACAGCCCGGAAACACGGATGGTGCGCATGCGCGCGCCGTACTGGGCCTGGTTGAGGCGCTGGAAATCCTGGCGGAAGCGCTCGGTCTGGTTGAAGGCCTGCAGGAGCCCCATGCCACCGATAGCCTCGCCCAGGCGGGCGCTCTGCTCGGCACGCAGCATCCGCACCTCCATGGCCGCCGCCCCGCTGTATCGCTGGTAGGCCCAGACGATCAGCATCGCGGCCGGGATCAGCAGTACGGCGATGGCCATCAGCCGTACGTCGAGCAGCGCCATGGCCACCAGGATGCCGATCAGCAGCACGATGTTGCCGACCATGTTGCCGAGGAAGGCCACATAGAGTTCGCGCAGGGCATCGGTGTCGTTGGTGACCCGCGCCACCAGTTCGCCGGTGGCGGTGCGGTCATGGAAGCTCTGCGGCAGGCTCAGCACATGGCGGAACAGCCGGCGCCGCTGCAGGAGCACCACGTCCATGGCGATCTCGGCGAATCTCAGCGATTGCAGGTAGCGACCATAGGCGGCCAGGCCCTGGGAGACCACATAGGCCGCCACCAGGCCCACCAGCGGCCAGAGGCGCAGGTCATGGGGCACCAGGTAGTTGTCTAGGTAGTGCTTGGTCAGCCAGGGCCCCAGCACGTCGAACAGCGTGGCCACGACCAGGATCGCCAGGGTGCCGGCCAGCTTGCGCGGATTGGCCAGCACCGGCTTGAGCAGCAGCGAGAGCACGCGCGTCCTGGTCATTGGCTGACCTCCTCCGCCTGCTGCAGATTCCACAGTCGGGCATAGAGCCCCCCGGCGGCGAGCAGCTCGCCATGGCGACCCCGCTCCACCAGGCTGCCCTGGTCGAGCACGATGATCTCGTCGGCATGCTGCACGGCGGAGAGCCGGTGGCTGACGATCAGGGTGGTACGCCCCTGCAGCCCGGCCAGCGTCTTGAGCAGGCGGGCTTCGGTGGCGGTATCCACCGCCGAGAGGGTGTCGTCCAGCAGCAGGATGGGTGCGGGCGAGAGCAGCGCCCGGGCCAGGGCCACCCGCTGGCGCTGGCCGCCGGAGAGGGTCAGGCCGCGCTCGCCCACCGGCGTATCCAGCCCGTGCGGCAGCGCCGCCAGATCGGTGGCGAAGGCGGCGGCGTCCAGGGCTTCGCGGATCTCTCCGGCGGTGGCATCGGGCCGACTGAGGGCGACGTTCTCGCCCAGGGTGCGGGCGAACAGGAAGGGATCCTGGGGCACATAGGCGAACTGGGCGCGCAGATCGCCCAATCGATACTCCTCCAGCGGCACCCCGCCCAGGCGGATGCTGCCCTGCTCCAGCGGAAACTGGCGCAGCAGCAGGCGCAGCAGGGTGCTCTTGCCGCTGCCGGTGGCGCCGACGATGCCCAGGGTATCGCCGGCGGGCAGGTCGATGACCACGTCCTGCAAGGCCGGCTGACGCGCCTGGGGATAGGTGAAGGCCGGAATATAGACCGACAGATCGGCCTGGTCCGGCGGCGTCCGGGTGCCCTCGTCACGGATGCGCTCGGTGACGGCGAACACCTCTTCCAGCCGGCGGGCCCCGGCCTCGCCGCGCTGCAGCAGGTTGAAGCACCAGCCGATGGCGAACATCGGCCAGATCAGCTGCACCAGATAGAGGCTGAAGCTGGTCAGCTGGCCGAGGGTGATGTGGCCATCGAGATAGCGCCAGCTGCCCATGACCAGGGTCAGCAGGGTGGCAAGACTCAGGGCGACGAAGATGATCGGCTCGTAGCGCGCCTCGGTGCGCTGCACCTGGTAGTCGGCCTTGGCGACGCTGCGGGCGCGGGCGTCGAAGTCGTCCAGCTCGGCTTCGATCAGGGCGTGCTGGCGCAGCATGCGCAGGCCGCTCAAGGCTTCCTGGGTACGGTCGTTGAGGGCGGAAAAGCCGGCCAGCGCCAGACCGAAGCGCTGCTGCACCCGCCGCGCCACCCGATAGAAACCCCAGGCCATGAAGGGAAAGGGCAACAGCGCCAGGGCGGCCAGGGGCGCGTCGATGCCGATGAACATGGCCAGCAGCACCAGCAGCAGGGTCAGCATGCCGTCGAAACTGGCCAGCACCCCTTCGCCGGCGGCGGTCTCCACGGCGTCGATATCCTGGGTGGCGCGGGCCAGCAGGTCACCGGTGCGACTGGACTGGAAGAAACCGGGGTCCAGCCGCGCCAGCTTGGCGAAGAAGGCGTCGCGCAATTCCACGCCGACCTGGTAGGAGGTGCCGAACAGGCGCACCCGCCATTGATAGCGGAGCACATAGAGGCCGCAGCCGACCGCCACGATCAGGGCGACGCGCCAGAGCAGGCCGGTCTGATCCAGCTCGCCGGCGCGCAGGGCGTCGATGGCCTTGCCGATCCACCAGGGCAGGGTCAGGTTGAGCAGACCGACGCCCAGCAGGCAGAGGATGGCCGTCCCGTAGGCACGCCGTTGGCGCAGGAAGAAATCACGCAACAACCGCCACAACGCCATAGAACCGCCTTACCCGAGCAAAGGTGCAGTATATCGGCTACCCAACCGGCCGCGGAGTTCCTTCGCCCCGATCCGGGTCCCATGTCAACGGGTGGCGCAGGGCGCGAGGTCGTTGTAGGGTGCCACTCCCTGCGGCACCCGGCCGCTGCGCCCCTTTTTCCCTTTGCTAGGCTGACGCCCATGACCCTCGAACCCCAACGTCCTGTCGTCCTCTGCCTGTCCGGCCACGATCCGAGTGGCGGCGCCGGGCTGCAGGCCGACATCGAAGCCCTGCTCGCCCAGGGCTGCCATGCCGCCCCGGCGGTCACTGCCCTGACCGTGCAGGACACCGTAGACGTGCATGACTTCCGGGTGCTGGATCGCGAGTGGGTGCTGGCCCAGGCCCGGGCGATCATCGCCGACCTGCCGGTGGCGGCGGTCAAGCTGGGCATGCTCGGTTCGGTGGAGATGGTCGAGACGGTGCTGGAGATCATGGAGTCCCTGCCCGGCGTCCCCCTGGTCTGCGATCCGGTGCTGCGCGCCGGTGGTGGCGGCGCCCTGGGCAAGGACGAGGTCGGCTACGCCATCCGCGAGCGGCTGCTGCCGCACGCCACCATCGCCACCCCCAATTTGCCCGAGGCGCGCATCCTCGCCGAGTTGCCCGAAGGCACCTCGGAGCAGTGCGCCGAGCGCCTTCTGCCCTTCTGCGCCCACCTGCTGATCACCGGCGGCCATGGCGAGGAACACGAGGTGCACAACCGCCTCTATGACCGTGCCGGTGGCTGCGAGACCCACGTCTGCCAGCGCCTGCCCGGCAGCTACCACGGCTCCGGCTGCACCCTGGCCAGCACCCTGGCCGGGCGCCTGGCGCTGGGCGAAGCCCTGCCCAGTGCGGTGCGCAGCGCCCTGGACTACACCTGGCGCACCCTGAGAGACGCCGAACGCCCCGGGCGCGGCCAGTACGTGCCCCGCCGCCTGCCGCTGGATTTCTGCTCATGAGCCCGCTGCGCGGCCTCTATGCCATCACCGACAGCGCCCTGCTCGCCGAGGGTCGCCTGCTGCCCTATGTCGAAGCCGCGCTGCAGGGCGGAGCCCGGCTGGTGCAGTACCGCGACAAGTCAGGCGACGCCAGCCGCCGCCAGGACGAAGCCGCCGCCCTGGCCGAGCTCTGCCAGCAGCATGGCGCCAACCTGATCATCAATGACGACCTCGCCCTGGCCCGCCAGCTGGGCGTCGGCCTGCACCTGGGCCAGCAAGACGGCTCCCTGGTCGCGGCCCGCGCCGCACTGGGTGCGGAGGCCATCATCGGCGGCACCTGTCACGCCAGCCTGGAACTGGCCGAGGCCGCGGCCCAGGCCGGCGTCAGCTATCTGGCCTTCGGCCGGTTCTTCGCCTCCAGCACCAAGCCGGATGCCCCGCCGGCGCCCCTGGAATTGCTCGACCAGGCCCGCCGCCACTTCGCCCTGCCCGTCTGCGCCATCGGCGGTGTCACCCTGGACAACGCCCCGCACCTGCTCGCCCACGGCGTCGATCTGCTCGCCGTCGTCCACAGTCTGTTTGCCGCCGCCAACGCGGGCGAGGTGGAGCGCCGCGCGCGCGCCTTCGCCCGGCTGTTCGCGGCCTGATCCCGTTCAAGGAGACCTCTATGTCCCGCTCCGCGCAACTCTTCGACCAAGCCCAGCGCCACATCCCCGGTGGCGTCAACTCGCCGGTCCGTGCCTTCAAGAGCGTCGGCGGCACGCCGCTGTTCTTCAAGCACGCCCAGGGCGCCTACATCGTCGACGAAGATGACAAGCGCTATGTCGACTACGTCGGTTCCTGGGGTCCGATGATCCTCGGCCACAGCCATCCGGACGTGCTGGACGCCGTGCGCCGCCAGCTGGAACACGGTCTCTCCTATGGCGCGCCGACCGCCCTGGAAACCACCATGGCCGACCTCATCTGCGAGATCGTGCCGTCCATGGAAATGGTGCGCATGGTCAGCTCCGGCACCGAGGCCACCATGAGCGCCATCCGCCTGGCGCGTGGCTACACCGGGCGCGACACCATCATCAAGTTCGAGGGCTGCTACCACGGCCACTCCGACAGCCTGCTGGTCAAGGCCGGCTCCGGCGCCCTGACCCTGGGTGTGCCCAGCTCCCCCGGCGTGCCTGCGGCCTTCGCCCAGCACACCCTGACCCTGGCCTACAACGACCTGGCCGAGGTGGAAGCAACGCTGGCGAACGTCGGCGACCAGATCGCCTGCATCATCGTCGAGCCGGTGGCCGGCAACATGAACTGCGTACCGCCCGCGCCAGGCTTCCTGGAAGGGCTGCGCAGCCTCTGCGACCAGTATGGCGTGGTGCTGGTCTTCGACGAGGTCATGACCGGTTTCCGCGTCGCCCTGGGCGGTGCCCAGGCGCACTATGGCATCCGTCCGGACCTGACCACCTTCGGCAAGATCGTCGGCGGCGGCATGCCGGTGGGCTGCTTTGGCGGCAAGCGCGAGATCATGGAAAAGATCGCCCCGCTCGGCCCGGTCTACCAGGCCGGCACCCTCTCGGGCAATCCACTGGCCATGGCCGCGGGCCTCACCACCCTGCAACTGATCCGCCGTCCCGGCTTCCATGCCGAGCTGACCGACTACACCACGCGGATGCTGCAAGGCCTGCAGGACCGCGCCGATGCCGCCGGTGTGCCCTTCGTCACCACCCAGGCGGGCGGGATGTTCGGCCTCTACTTCAGCAGCGCCGAGGACATCGTCACCTTCAGCGATGTCATGGCCAGCGACAGCGAGAGATTCAAGCGCTTTTTCCACCTGATGCTGGACGGTGGCGTCTACCTGGCGCCCAGTGCCTTCGAAGCCGGCTTCACTTCCATCGCCCACGGCGACGAGGAATTGCGCATCACCCTGGACGCCGCCGAGCGCGCCTTCGCCACCTTCAAGGACTAGGACTCGTCTGACAGGTGTCGTTCGTCTCGTTGGTGGAACCTCTCTGCCCTGCCGGCCTCACACCTAGTTGAGTGGCCGGCGTCACAGGTAAAAAAGTTCCGCCGTTGCGCGTAAAGGTTTTGAAAGCGTGCGTCGGCTTGACCCATAATGAGATGTCGGCGCGTTTCGCCGACCGGGTTCTCCGAACCTGCCTCGCTTGTGGAGGCGCTTCATGCACCGCGCTGGTCGTACCCTGTGCGCAGCCCTGATTCTGATGCCCCTGGCTGCCCTGGCCGGCGGCAATTCGCTGCTCGTCCCCAGCACCAGCCGTTGCAACCTGAATCTGGCCAACGAAGCCCTGGCGCAGGCGATCGCCCGCTGCCAGCAGATCGCCCACGACGGCGATTCCCAGGCGCAGTACGAACTCGGCGACTTCTACTACGAAGGCAAGCAGACACCGAAGGATCTCAACCAGGCGCGTCAGTGGTTCGAGCAGGCCTCGCTCAAGGGCAATGCCGATGCGCAGAATCGCCTTGGCACCATGTTCTTTCGCGGCGAAGGCGTACCGCCCAACAACATCCAGGCCTACATCGTGCTGAAGATGGCCGCCATCAATGGCAACGACGAAGCCATGGATACCGCCGACCTGGTCAGCGCCCAGATGCGCCGTGACGAGCTGGAGATGGCCACCCAGGTGCTGGGCCAGATCTTCCGCGACTATCTGCAGGACATGCAGACCGCGGGCAACCTCAATCCCTTCCAGCCGCCGCAGAACTGACGGCGAGCCTGGTCAGGGCTTGTCGGGCATGGGCATGGGAAACGGCATGACGTTGGTGCCGCCCTTGGCTTCGCTGATCTTGGGCTGGCCCAGGCGCTCCACCTCGTCGATGCGGATGATCGAGTGCATGGGCACGAAGCTGCGCACCACGCCTTCGAATTGCGCCTTGAGTTTTTCCTCGCTCGGATCCACCACCACCTGGGTGCGCTCGCCGAACACCAGTTCCTCGATCTCCAGGAAGCCCCAGAGGTCGCTCTGGAAGATCTGCTTGGCGTAGATCTCGAAGACCTGGCCCTGGTTGACGAAGATGACCTTGTAGATGGCCGGCTTGCTGGGGGATGAGCTCATGGTGGACGCGGGTTTCGCCGAGGAAAAAGGGGGCAGCGAGCATAGCACGCCGGCCCCGGCAGCCGTCAGCGTTCGCCAGGGGTTTCCAGCCAGGCCCGTTCGGCCACCACGGCTGTCACCCAGTCGATGAAGACCCGCAACTTGGCGCTGACATGACGATTGGGCGCGAAGGCCAGATACAGCGGCATGGGCGCCACCTGCCAGTCCGCGAACAGCCTGACCAGTTCGCCACGGGCGATGGCCGCCGCCGCCAGGTAGTGCGGTAGGCAGACCACCCCGAGGCTGGCCTGCCCCGCCGCCAGGCAGGCGTTGCCGTCGTCCACCTCCAGGCTGTGCCGGCCCTGCAATTCCAAGCGCTCGGCACCTCGTTGCAGGGCATAGGGAAAGCCCTTGCCCGCCCCCCAGAGAAACCGCACCACCCGGTGCGGTATCTCGGCCAGCTCGGCGGGATGAACCGGCGTGCCCTGGGCGGCGAGATAGGCCGGCGCGGCATAGCAACCCAGCCGCAGCGCGCCGAGCGGCCGGGCCACCAGATACTGCTCGCGGATGCGCCCGCCGCGGATCACGCAATCGACGTTGTCGCCGATCAGATCCACCTGGCGATCGCTGACGCCCAGCTCCAGCTGGATGTCCGGATAGCGCTGGAAGAAGTCCGGCAGGGCCGGGATCAGGATCAGCCGCGCCAGCGGACTGGGCACGTCCACCCGCAAGCGCCCGCGGGGCGTGCGGGTAGCCACCGAAAGCCCCGTCTCGGCATCGTCCACCGCCGCCAGCACGCCCAGGCAGCGGTCGTAATAGGCCGCGCCGTCGGCGGTGACCTGCACCTGCCGGGTGGTGCGATTGAGCAGGCGCACCTGCAGGTGCGCTTCCAGCTGCTGCACCTGCTGGGTGACGCGAGTGCGGCTATGGCCGAGGGTCTCGGCCGCGCGGGTGAAGCTGCCGGCTTCCACCACCCGCACGAAGGTCTGCATCGCGGCGAACAGATCCATGCCGATTCCTGAACAGGGGATTGTTTGGATTGTACAAACAATGCTGACAGCCTGGCCGGGTTTATCCCCTGGCGGGCGGCGCCTAAGGTGGCTCCAGCGATCCCCACCGGAGCCCCGCCATGACCCGCGACGTCGTCTTTCCCGCCCAGCGCCACGCCCTCTACGAACAGCACCGCTATTCGCCGGCCATCCGTTCCAATGGCTTTCTCTTTGTCTCGGGGCAGGTCGGCAGCCGCGCCGACGGTTCGCCCGAGCCGGAGCTGGAAGACCAGGTCCGCCGGGCCTTCGCCAACCTCGACGCCGTCCTTGCCGCGGCCGGCGCCGCCTTTGCCGACGTGGTGGACGTCACCCTGTTCATGGTCGATGCCGAGGCCAGCTTCGCACGGATCTGGCCGGTGCTGCTGGAGCACTGGGGCACGGCGCCCTACCCCACGGTGACCGCGGTCGGCGCCACCTGGCTGGCCGGCTTTCGCTTCGAGATCAAGGTCATCGCCCGGCTGCCGGAGCACGCTGCCCAGGCCTAGGCCGACCGCCTTCCGGGCGGCTCTTCCCCGTGCGGAAGGCCATCACTATAATGCGCGGTCCACTCGCCACCGACTCCCTGCCGCGCATGTCCAAGAAGCTCTATATCGAAACCCATGGCTGCCAGATGAACGAATACGATTCGTCGCGCATGGTCGACCTGCTCGGCGAACGGGAGCCGCTGGAAGTCACCCAGAATCCGGCCGAGGCCGACGTCATCCTGCTCAACACCTGCTCGATCCGCGAGAAGGCGCAGGAAAAGGTGTTTTCCCAGCTCGGTCGCTGGCGCGAACTCAAGCTGGAGAATCCCGACCTGGTGATCGGCGTCGGCGGCTGCGTGGCCAGCCAGGAAGGTGCCGCCATCCGTGACCGTGCGCCCTATGTCGACGTGGTCTTCGGGCCCCAGACCCTGCATCGCCTGCCGGAGATGATCGACGCCGCGCGCACCACCCGGGCGCCCCAGGTGGACATCTCCTTCCCCGAGATCGAGAAGTTCGACCGCCTGCCCGAGCCGCGCATCGACGGCCCCAGCGCCTTCGTCTCCATCATGGAAGGCTGCAGCAAGTACTGCACCTTCTGCGTGGTGCCCTATACCCGTGGCGAAGAGGTCAGCCGCCCGCTGGACGACGTCCTCGCCGAGATCATCCACCTCGCCGAGCACGGCGTGCGCGAGGTGACCCTGCTGGGCCAGAACGTCAACGGCTATCGTGGCGCCACCGGCGACGGACGCATCGCCGACTTCGCCGAGCTGCTCTATGTGGTGGCGGCGGTGGATGGCATCGACCGCATCCGCTACACCACCTCGCACCCGCTGGAATTCTCCGACGCCCTGATCCAGGCCCACGCCGAGATCCCGGAGCTGGTGAAGTTCGTCCACCTGCCGGTGCAGGCCGGTTCGGATCGCATCCTGGCGGCCATGAAGCGCAACCACACGGCGCTGGAATACAAGTCGCGCATCCGCAGGCTCAAGGCGGCGGTGCCGGACATCTGCATCAGCTCGGACTTCATCGTCGGCTTCCCCGGCGAGACCGAGAAGGACTTCGAACAGACCATGAAGCTGATCGAGGACGTCGGTTTCGACTTCTCCTTCTCCTTCATCTACAGCGCCCGCCCCGGCACCCCGGCAGCGGACCTGGTCGACGACACCCCCGACGAGCTCAAGAAGCAGCGCCTGCAGATCCTGCAGACGCGCATCCACCAGCAGGGCTTCGAGATCAGCCGGCGCATGGCCGGCAGCGTCCAGACCATCCTGGTCAGCGATTTCTCCAAGCGCGATCCCGGCATGCTGCAGGGCCGCACTGAGAACAACCGCATCGTCAACTTCCGCTGCAGCGATGCCAGCCTGATCGGCCAATTCGTCCAGGTGCACATCGACGAGGCCCTGCCGCACTCCCTGCGCGGCACCCTGCTGGCCCCCGTCGCCAACGGTGCGCGCCCGCCCGTCGCCGTCGCGCTGGCCTGATGGATGGTCGCACGCGCCCTTTGCCAAGGGCGCGACGCAGGTTACTCTCAAGCTACGTCAAGTTTTCGTAAAGCCAATCCAAAGGGTTTCCCAGCACACCTTGAATACCCCCCAGACGCTCCAGCATTTCACCCTCGAACCCTTCGATGCCGACCGTTTCGCCAACCTGTGCGGCCAGCTCGATGAAAATCTGCGCCAGCTCGAACGCCGCCTCGGCATCGAGATCCGCAATCGCGGCAACCAGTTCGAACTGGTCGGCGATCCCGAGCGCACCCGCGCGGCCCAGAACCTCCTGCAACGCCTCTATCGCGAGACCGCCAGCGGCACCGCGGTGGCCCCGGAACTGGTCCACCTCTATCTGCAGGAATCCGGTCTGGAAGCCCTTCAGGAAGAGCATCGCAGCAGTGGCGACACCAGCGTGGCCCTGCGCACCAAGAAGGGCATGATCCGCCCGCGTGGCGCCAACCAGCAGCGCTACGTCAAGTCGATCCTCGATCACGACATCAATTTCGGCATAGGCCCGGCCGGGACCGGCAAGACCTATCTGGCCGTGGCCTGCGCGGTGGACGCCCTGGAGCGCGAGCAGATCCGTCGCATCCTGCTGGTGCGCCCGGCCGTGGAAGCCGGCGAGAAGCTCGGTTTCCTGCCCGGCGACCTGGCGCAGAAGATCGACCCCTACCTGCGCCCGCTGTACGACGCCCTCTACGAGATGCTCGGCTTCGAGCAGGTGGCCAAGCTCATCGAGCGCCAGGTCATCGAGGTCGCGCCGCTGGCCTACATGCGCGGCCGCACCCTCAACAATAGCTTCATCATTCTCGACGAAAGTCAGAACACCACCCTCGAGCAGATGAAGATGTTCCTGACCCGGATCGGCTTCGGCTCCACCGCGGTGATCACCGGCGACGTCACCCAGGTCGACCTGCCGCGCGGCACCAAGTCGGGCCTCAAGCACGTCATCGAGGTCCTCCGCGACGTGCCCGGCATCGGTTTCACCCACTTCGAATCCAAGGACGTGGTGCGCCACCCGCTGGTGCAGCGCATTGTCGAGGCCTACGACCGCTTCGAGGCGCTGCAGGACAAGCCGCGCACTCAGGGAGAGGATCGCCATGGCGACTGAACTGGACGTCCAGGTCGCCAGCGAGGCGGCCGACCTCCCCGAGGAGCCGGACTTACGCCGCTGGTGTGAACTGGCCCTGCGCGCCCGCCAGGGCGACTCGGAACTCACCATCCGCCTGGTGGACGAAGACGAAGGCCGCGAGCTGAACCGCACCTGGCGGCACAAGGACTACGCCACCAACGTGCTGTCCTTTCCGGCCGACGTGCCGGACGAATTCCTCGATATCCCGCTGCTCGGCGATCTGGTGATCTGCGCCCCCGTGGTGGCCCGCGAGGCCGCCGAGCAAGGCAAGCCCGCCGCGGCGCACTGGGCGCACCTGGTCATCCACGGCTGCCTGCACCTGCTCGGCTACGATCATCTGGACGATGACGAAGCCGAGGAGATGGAAGAACTGGAACGCCAATTGCTCGCTGAACTGGGCTACCCCGATCCCTACGGTGAATGACAGACACATGAACGAAGATCGATCAGGCACTGGGCATCGTTCCTGGCTGGAACGCATCGTCCAGGCCTTTGCCCATGAACCCAAGAGTCGCCAGGAACTGCTGGAGCTGCTGCGCGAGGCGCACGAGAACAAGGTGCTCGACAGCGAGGTGCTGTCCATCGTCGAGGGCGCCATCTCGGTGGCCGACCTGCAGGTGCGCGACATCATGGTGCCGCGCTCGCAGATCATCAGCATCCGCGCCCAGCAGACCCCGGCGGAATTCCTGCCGGCGGTGATCGAGGCGGCGCACTCCCGCTATCCGGTGATCGGCGACGGCCCCGACGACGTGCTCGGCCTGCTGCTGGCCAAGGACCTGCTGCCGCTGCTGCTGGACCAGGCGCGGGTCTTCGACTTCAAGACGGCCTTGCGCCCGGCCACCTTCGTGCCCGAGTCCAAGCGCCTCAACGTGCTGCTGCGTGAATTTCGCTCGACCCACAGCCACATGGCCATCGTGGTGGACGAATACGGCGGCGTCGCCGGCCTGGTGACCATCGAGGACGTGCTGGAACAGATCGTCGGCGAGATCGAGGACGAGCACGACGTGGAGGAAGAGAGCTTCATCAAGTCGTTGCCCAATGGCGACTTCGTGGTCAAGGCGCTCACCCCCATAGAGACGCTCAACGAGACCCTGGAGACCCGTTTCGCCGATGCCGAGGCCGATACCGCCGGTGGCCTGGTGATGAATCGCCTGGGCCATCTGCCCAAGCGCAACGAGGAAACGGTGATCGACGATTTCCGCTTCCGCGTGCTCAACGCCGACGGCCGCCGCATCCACCTGCTGCGCGTCACCCCGGTCAACCGCTAGCCGCTCTTGCCCCCTCTCCCTCCCGGAGAGGGCTGGGGTGAGGGTCGGTCGCAACCTACGGACCACCCTAGGTTGGGTTGCGCGCAGCGAAGCCCAACAGGCCTTGCTTCGAGGTCGATACCGTTGGGCTTCGACAAGGGAGCCGTCTCAACCCAACCTACGGGACGCCCGCGCCGCGACAAGCTCCATCCCCCTCTCCAACTGCGATCCAGCTCGCTCCCCCGCACATGCCTTTGGCACTCCCTCGCGGCGACGAGTAAGCTTGCGCAGCCTCGATCGGACCAAGGATTTTCGATGCGCTGGATCTCTCAACCCGGCTGGAAGGGCAACCTTCTGGCGCTCTTCGCTGGTGCCCTCACGCCCCTGGCGCTGGCCCCTTTCACCATCTGGCCACTGGCACTGCTGTCCGTCGCTCTCTTCTACCTGGGCCTCAAGGGCCTCGGTGCCTGGCGCGCCCTGTTGCGCGGCTGGTGCTACGGCTTCGGCGCCTTTCTCGCCGGCACCAGCTGGATCTACGTCAGCATCCACACCTACGGCGCCGCGCCGGTACCCCTGGCGCTGTTTCTCACCGTTGGCTTCTGCGCCGGCATCGCCCTGTTCTTCGCCCTGCCCGCCGGGCTCTGGGCACTGTGCCTGAGACGCAACCAGGCGCCCCTGGGCGACGCCCTGACCTTTGCCGGCCTCTGGTTCGCCCTGGAGCTGTTCCGCAGCTGGGCGCTGACCGGCTTTCCCTGGTTGCTGCTGGGTTACAGCCAGCTCAGCGGCCCCCTGCAGGGCCTGGCACCGCTGGGCGGCGTCTGGCTGATCTCGGCCGCGCTGGCCTTTACCGCGGCGCTGCTGGTCAACGCCCCGCGCCTGATCATGCGGCCGCTCGCCTTGGTCGCGAGCCTGGTGCTGGTGGCCCTGCCCTGGGTGGCCGGCGATGTCTTCAAGGGCCAGGTCTGGACGCAACCCGCGGGTGCACCGCTCAAGGTCGCCGGGGTCCAGGGCAACATCGCCCAGGAACTCAAGTGGAATCCCGACCACGCCCGCGCCACCCTGGCGCTCTATCGCGACCGCACCGCCGAGCAGACCGATGCCGATCTGGTGGTCTGGCCGGAAAACGCCATTCCCGTGCTGCGCGAATACGTCAGTGACTTCCTCGCCGCCGAAGGTGCCCAGGTAGCCGCCCATGGCGGCGCCCTGGTGACGGGCCTGCCCGCGCGGGAACGCGACGCCGACGGCGATTCGCGTTACTTCAACAGCATCACCGCGGTCGGCAATGGCTCGGGCACCTACTACAAGCAGAAGCTGGTGCCCTTCGGCGAATACGTACCGCTGCAGGAATACCTGCGCGGGCTGATCGGCTTCTTCGATCTGCCCATGTCCGACTTCGTCCGCGGTCCCGAGCAGCAGGAGCCGCTGCTGGTGAAGGGCTACCGCGTGGCGCCCTACATCTGCTACGAGGTGGTCTATCCGGAATTCGTCGCCAGCATGGCGGCCCGCAGTCAGCTGCTGCTCACCATCAGCAACGACACCTGGTTCGGCAAGTCCATCGGTCCGCAACAGCACCTGCAGATGGCGCAGATGCGCGCCCTGGAAAGCGGTCGCTGGCTGGTGCGGGTCACCAACGACGGCATCACCGCCTTGGTCGACCCCTTCGGTCGCATCAGCCGGCAGATCCCGGCCTTCCAGGTCGGCGTGCTGCAGGGCAGCGTGGTGCCCATGGATGGCCTCACGCCCTACCTGCACTACCGCCTCTGGCCGCTGGCGATCTTTTCCGCCCTGGTGCTGCTGTGGGGCCTGCTGCTGCGTCGGCAGGATCGTCCGGAAGAGGCACCGCTGGTGGTGACTCAGCGATAGGCGAGCGGATAGAGCAAAAGCCCAGCGGCCTCGTTGAGCAACTGGGCGGTCTGCTCGACCGCCTTGGCTTCCGGCAGCCAGCCACCGAAGGGCCGGGCATTAGCGACACCGATGAAGCCCATGGGCGCGGCCACCACCTGCAGGCCCTGCCGTTCGAAACACCAGCGCGAACGGGCCATGTGATAGGCCTGGGTCACCAGCACCACCCGCTTCACTCCCGCCTCGCGCAGCAGCGGCGCACTCAGGGTGGCGTTTTCCCAGGTGGTGCGACTGGCACCTTCCTGCCAACGCACCGGCACTCCCAGGTCGCGCTCCATCACCTCGGTCATCAGCGCCGCCTCGCTCAGCGGGCGGTCATGGGGCGAGCCACCGGTGATCAGCACCGGCAGGCCACTGGCCTTGGCCAGCCGCGCCGCATAGCGCAGTCGTTCCACGGCCAGATGGCTGGCGGCATCGCCCGCCCAGCCCGGATCGTCCACTTCGCGACCGGCACCCAGCACCACGATGGCGTCGGCCTGCTGGGCAAGCGTCGCCCAGCGCGCCTCGGGCAGCGCGGCATCGCGCTCCAGCAGGCGCCCACCCGTCTCCACCACGACCGGCAGGGTGCTGGCCCAGAGGCCCAGCAGACCACCCAGGAAACAGGCCAGGCCCAGGCGCGGATAACGCCGGCGCAACCACCAGCCCAGCAACAGGAGCAGCAGCAGGCCGCCCGGTGGCAGCAGCAGCTGCTTGAAGAAATAGCGCAGACCCATGGTCCCTCCGGTCGGGGGCGACCTCCGGGTCGCGGCGGCGCCTAGTGTAGGGGAGCGCCAACCAGGGCAGAAGGACTCTCGACCAGCAGTTGTCGACCCTGACACTGGGTACAGAAGGCCCCCGCCGGCTGGACCCGGCCACAGCCCAGGCAACAGGCCAGGGCGGCATCGGCTGCCTGATGGCGCGCCAGCCAGCGCTTGACCAGGGCATATTCGGCCGGACTCAGGCCCTGCACCTCGACTTCCCCGTTGGCACTGTCATAGAGGCGTTCCTGGGTCACCGCCTCATCCAGCGCCAGCGCCAGGCGCCGTTGCAGGCGCACGTCGACGGGCAGCTTTTCGGACTCGCGTCGAAACTTTCCCATGATGGCGATCATCCTCCCGGGTAATTGAACGGACGTTTGAACAGCCTAGTACGGCCCTTCCAACCCTGCCTCCCCCAGAGTGCGAAACAAGCGGCGGACCGGGACATTTCCCCGCGCTCGGGGGGTCATGTATGCTTGGCGGCTCGATCAAACGCCTCTGCAGCCCTCGACACGCCCATGCACGAACACTATCAGCCTCGCGAAATAGAAGCCGCCGCCCAGTCCTTCTGGGACCAGAATCTGTCCTTCAAGGCCACCATGCGCCCGGGCCAGGAGAAGTTCTACTGCCTGTCGATGTTCCCCTACCCCAGCGGCAAGCTGCACATGGGGCACGTGCGCAACTACACCATCGGCGACGTCATCGCCCGCTACCAGCGGATGCTGGGCAAGAACGTCCTGCAGCCCATGGGCTGGGACGCCTTCGGCATGCCCGCGGAAAACGCCGCCATGAAGAACGGCGTGGCCCCGGCCAAGTGGACCTACGAGAACATTGCCTACATGAAGTCCCAGCTGCAGAGCCTGGGTCTGGCGATCGACTGGTCCCGCGAGGTCACCACCTGCAAGCCCGACTACTATCGCTGGGAGCAGTGGCTGTTCACCCAGCTGTTCGAGAAGGGCATCATCTACCGCAAGAACGGCACGGTGAACTGGGACCCGGTGGACCAGACCGTACTGGCCAACGAGCAGGTCATCGACGGCCGCGGCTGGCGCAGCGGTGCGCTGATCGAGAAGCGCGAGATCCCCATGTACTACTTCCGCATCACCGACTATGCGGAAGAGTTGCTGACCTCCCTCGACGGCCTGCCCGGCTGGCCCGAGCAGGTCAAGACCATGCAGCGCAACTGGATCGGCAAGTCCCGCGGCATGGAGGTGCAATTCCCCTATGACCAGGACAGCATCGGCGCCGAAGGTACCCTGAAGGTCTTCACCACCCGCCCCGACACCCTGCTCGGCGCCACCTATGTCGCCGTGGCCGCCGAACACCCGCTGGCAACCCAGGCCGCCCAGGGCAACGCCGAGCTGCAGGCGTTCATCGACGAGTGCAAGCGCGGCGGCGTCGCCGAAGCCGACATCGCTACCCAGGAGAAGAAGGGCCTGGATACCGGCCTGTTCGTCCGCCATCCGCTGACCGACGCGCGCCTGCCGGTGTGGGTCGCCAACTATGTGCTGATGCACTACGGCGACGGCGCGGTCATGGCCGTGCCCGGTCACGACGAGCGTGACTTCGAATTCGCCAACAAGTACCAGCTGCCCATCGTCCAGGTGGTGGATACCGCAGAGGCCACCCGCGTGCTGGCCAATCCGGACGACTTCAGCCCCGCGGAATACGAGCGCTATCAGTTCGACCCGGTGCAGTGGAAGGACTGGTACGGCAGCAAGGAAGGCTTCCTGATCAATTCCGGCGCCTATGACAACCTCGCCTACGACGCCGCCTTCGACGCCATCGGCGCCGATCTGCAGGCCAAGGGCCTGGGTCAGCCGCGTACCCAGTTCCGCCTGCGCGACTGGGGCATCAGCCGCCAGCGCTACTGGGGCTGCCCGATCCCGATCATCCATGGTGACGACGGCATCGACATCCCGGTCCCGGCCGACCTGCTGCCGGTGGTGCTGCCCGAGGACGTGGTGCCGGACGGCGCCGGCTCGCCCCTGGCGCGCATGCCGGAATTCTACGAGACCGTCGATCCGCGCAACGGCCAGCCGGCGCGGCGCGAAACCGACACCATGGACACCTTCGTCGAAAGCTCCTGGTACTTCGCCCGTTATGCCTCGCCGAACTTCACCGGCGGCATGCTGGACAAGGAAGAAGCCAACTACTGGCTGCCCGTCGACCAGTACATCGGCGGCATCGAGCACGCCATCCTGCACCTGCTCTATTCGCGCTTCTTCCACAAGCTGATGCGCGACCAGGGCCTGATCGATTCCGACGAGCCCTTCGAGAATCTGCTGACCCAGGGCATGGTGGTGGCCGAGACCTACTACCGCACCCTGCCCAACGGCAGCAAGGACTGGTTCAACCCGGCCGATGTCGAGGTGGAGCGCGATGCCAAGGCCAAGGTGATCGGCGCGCGCCTGAAGAGCGACGGCCAGCCGGTGGAAATCGGCGGCGTCGAGAAGATGTCCAAGTCGAAGAACAACGGCGTCGATCCCCAGGCGATGATCGACCAGTACGGCGCCGACACCTGCCGGCTGTTCATGATGTTCGCCTCGCCGCCGGACATGAGTCTGGAATGGTCCGATTCCGGCGTCGAGGGCGCGAGCCGCTTCCTGCGCCGCGTCTGGCGTCTGGCCCAGGCCCACGTCACCCAGGGCCTGCCGAGCGCCGGTGCCCTCGGCGAGCTGTCGCCGGCCCAGAAGGAGGTGCGTCGCGCCATCCATCTGGCCATCCGTCAGGCCAGCCAGGATATCGGTCAGCATCACAAGTTCAACACTGCCATCGCCGCGGTCATGACCTTGATGAACGTGCTGGAAAAGGCCGCCCAGGACAGCGACACCGATCGCCGTCTGCTGCAGGAGGGCCTGGAGGCCGTCACCCTGCTGCTGGCGCCCATCACCCCGCACATCGCCCATGGTCTCTGGCAGCAGCTCGGCCACAGCGATGCGGTCATCGACGCCCGCTGGCCGCAGGTGGACGAAAGCGCCCTGGTGCAGGACAGTCTGCAGATCGTCATCCAGGTGAACGGCAAGCTGCGCGGCCAGATCGAAGTACCGGCCGATGCCAGCCGCGAGGCCATCGAGGCCGCCGCCCGCGCCAACGAGAACGTGGCACGCTTCACCGAGGGCCTGACCATCCGCAAGGTCGTCGTGGTCCCGGGTAAACTGGTCAACATCGTCGCCAACTAAGACACGCGAACGGAGCAGACAACAGATGAAGAAACGGATTCTCCCCGGCCTTGCGGTAGTCGGCCTGGCGACCCTGCTGACCGCCTGCGGCTTCCAGCTGCGTGGCACCGGCGAAACCCGCCTGACCGTCAACGAGCTGAACCTGACGGCGCGCGACGCCTATGGCCAGACCGTCAAGGACGTGCGCGATATGCTCGAGGACGCCCATGTGCGGATCAGCTCGGGCGCGCCCTACACCCTGGATCTGGGTGGCGAAGCCCAGAGCGAGCGTACCGCCAGCTACACCAGCGGTGCCCGCAGTGCCGAGGTCGAGCTGACCACCCGTCAGCCCTATACCATCGTCGGTAAGAACCAGGCGGTGCTGGTCAGCGACTACTTGGAAACCCAGCGCTACTACGTGACCGACCAGAACAACATCGTCGGTTCCGAGCAGCAGAAGGACCAGCTGCGTCGCGAGATGCGCCGCGAACTGGTGCAGCAGCTGGCCGCCCGCCTGCAGGCCCTGACACCGGAGCGCCTGGAGAAGCTGCAGCGCGACGCCGATGCCCGTGCCGCCGCCAAGGCCGACGCCGACCGCCGTGCCCGCGAGTCCGCCCCGCCGCAGCAGTCGCCGATCGACATCCCCACCCCCGCGCGCTAAGCGCCGCACCCGGAGCCGCAAGGCTCCGGTTTGCCATTCCGGTTCAGCATGAAACTCAACGCCAATCAGCTGGGCAAGCAGCTCCAGGGCTCGCTGTCCGCCGTCTATGCGGTCAGCGGCGATGAGCCCCTGCTCTGCCAGGAAGCCAGCGATGCCATTCGTGGTGCGGCCCGCGCCCAGGGCTTCGACGAGCGTGAGGTCTTCGACGTCGATGCCGGTTTCGACTGGGGTCGTCTCTACGAGGCCGGCGCTAGCCTCTCGCTGTTCGCGCAGAAACGCATCCTCGAATTGCGCCTGCCCACCGGTAAGCCGGGCGACAAGGGCTCCGCCGCCCTGCTCGACTACCTCGCCCGCCCGGCAGAGGACACCCTGCTGCTGATCAGCCTGCCGCGCCTCGATGCCGCCGCGCAGAAGACCAAATGGGCCAAGGCCCTGCTGGAGCACCCGCAGGTGCAATTCGTGCAGATCTGGCCGGTGGAACTGGCGCAGCTGCCACAGTGGATCAACCAGCGCCTGTCGCGCCTGGGGCTGGCCGCCACCCCTGAAGCCGTCGAGCTGATCGCCGAGCGGGTGGAAGGCAACCTGCTGGCCGCCGCCCAGGAGATCGAAAAGCTCCGCCTGCTCATCGAAGGCTCCCAGGTGGACGCCGAGACCGTGCGTGCCTCGGTGGCCGACAGCGCCCGCTACGACGTCTTCGGCCTGCTGGATGCCGCCCTGGCCGGCGATGCGGAGCACGCCCTGCGCATCCTCGAAGGCCTGCGCGGCGAAGGCGTGGAAGCCGCCGTGGTGCTCTGGGCGCTGGCCCGGGAACTGCGCCTGCTGGCCAACCTGGCCCATCTGCAGGAAAGCGGTACGCCGCTGGATCGTGCCTTCACCCAGGTCAAGCCGCCGGTATGGGACAAGCGGCGCCCGCTGGTCGGCCGCGCTCTGCAGCGCCAGGGTGCCCGCCGACTGGAAGCCCTGTTGCGCGACGCCCAGGTCGCCGACGAACAGATCAAGGGCCAGGCGCCCGGCGAGGTCTGGCTGACCCTGGCCAGCCTGGCGCTGACGCTCGCCGGCAAGCGGCTGGCCCTGCCCCGCTCCTGATGCTGGGCGTGTCTTGCAATCCACGGCCCTTGCAATAGACTGGCGCGCCCCCATCAAGGGGGAACCCCCATCACTCGGAGCCCGCACCATGGCCAAGAAATACAGTCGCGGCCCCAACAAGGCCAAGGTCCTCGTCAGCGATCCCCGTTATCGCCCGCGCCAGGAAAAACCCGCCAAGGGCAAAGGCAGCTACCGCCGCGAAGCCTTCTCGTTGCAAGACGAGAAGGCTTCGGTCTTTCTGGCCGCCTGAAAGCCGCGCGCAGACGCCTGACAGACGTCAGGACCCGGGCCGTGCTAAGGTGAGCCTTCCTGCCTAGACGTCCGGTGGAGACAGATGCAATTCGGGAAAACCCGCGGATTCAAGACCGGCGGCCTCCTCGCCGGAACCCTGGTCACCCTGCTGACCGCCGCCCTGGCCGCCTGCGCCCAGACTCCGACGACGCCCACCGCGGCGCCCTCTTCGCCCTCCTCGTCCAAACCCGCACCCGCGGCGAACGCCCCCGCTGCGGCGGCCGAGGCCATGCCGCAGCCGGAGGAAAGTTTCGAGCAGTGGCGCACCAGGTTCCGGGCCCTGGCCCTGGGTCGGGGCATATCCGTCGCCACCTTCGACCAGGCCTTCGCTGGCGTGCAACCCGATCCGGCGGTGATCGCCGCCGATCGCAGCCAGCCGGAATTCACCAAGCCGGTCTGGGAATACCTGGAATCCGCCGTCTCGCCCCTGCGGGTGCGCAATGGCAAGAGTCTGCTGATCCAGCAGGCCGGGCTGCTGGCCTCGCTAGAAGCCCGCTACGGCATCGAGCCGGCGCGCCTGGTCGCCTTCTGGGGCATGGAGAGCAACTACGGCAACAACATGGGCAACAAGGGCGTCATCCGCTCCCTGGCCACCCTCGCCTACGAAGGTCGCCGCCCGGACTTCGCCCAGGACCAGCTCATCGCCGCCCTCGGCATCCTGCAGCACGGTGACGTCACCGCCGACCGCATGATCGGCTCCTGGGCCGGCGCCATGGGCCAGACCCAGTTCATCCCTACCACCTACGACCAGTACGCGGTGGACTTCGACGGCGACGGTCGCCGCGACATCTGGGGTTCCACCGCCGATGCCCTGGCCTCCACCGCCAACTACCTCAAGGCCTCCGGCTGGCAGGACGGCAAGCCCTGGGGCTACGAGGTCCGGGTACCGGCCAACTTCGACTACAGCCTGGCCGACATGGGCGTGCGCAAGAGCCTGGCCGAGTGGAACACCCTGGGCATCCAGGGCCTCGGCCTGCCGCAACCGGCCGCCCAGCCGAGCGACAGCGCTTCGCTGCTGCTGCCCGCCGGCCATCGCGGCCCGGCCTTCCTGGTGTTCAACAATTTCCGCACCATCCTCAAGTACAACAACTCCAGCTCCTATGCCCTGGGTGTGGCGCTGCTCTCGGAGCGCTATCGCGACGCCGGCCAGATCGCCGGCAACTGGCCCACCGACGATCTGCCGCTGAGCCGCAGCGAGCGCGTCGAACTGCAGCAGCGCCTGGCCGCGCTGGGCCTGGATCCGGGCAGCGCCGACGGCATCATCGGCGCCAATACCCGCAAGGCCATCCGCGCCTATCAGCAGTCCCAGGGCTGGCCGGCCGACGGCTATCCCAATCATCAGCTGCTGGACAAACTGCGCGGCTGACGCCCGCTGGCGATCCGTGTCTCAACCGAGATCGGGTCGCCGATCAGCGCGCTTCGACACCCTCCCTTCCGGTCTCCACCAGCACCTCCAGCAAGGCTACCGCCGCCGGCGACAGCTCGTTGCCGTCCCGGTAGCCCACCACCAGTTCGCGACGCGCCCAGGCATCGCGCAGCGGGTGGCTGACCAGCGCCACGCCCGGTCCTGCCCGGAGCAGACTCGCGGCCGGCAGGATCGCCACGCCCAGGCCGCGGGCGACCAGGGCACAGGCCTGGATCGGACTCGGTACCCGAATGCGGATCGCCAGCTCCCGGCCCCACTGCGCCGCCTGGGCCTCCACATGCAGCTGCAGGGCATTGCCATGGGACAGGCCAACGAAAGGCTGCTCAAGCAGTCCGGCGAAGTCGACCGCCTCGCCATCCCTGCACGTCAGGCGACCCGGCGCCGTGACCAGCACCAGGGGATCCGCCCGGAACGACCGGACCTGCAGCCCTTCCAAACCTGGCGCCGCCACGAAGATTCCCAGGTCAGCACGACCTTCGCGGAGCGCCAGCACTATGCGTGAGCTGGGCAGCTCCTCGACTTCCAGGTCCACCCTGGGCTGCGCCTGGAGGAAAGCGGCCAGGGGCTCATCCAGATGCTCCATCACCGCAGCACCGTTGCCCAACAGCCGCACCCGTGTACGACTGTCCGCCACCGCGCCAGCCAGGTCCTGGTCCATTTCCTCCAGCCGCGACAGGATCGCCCGGGCATGGCGCTCCAGGGTCACGCCAGCCGGCGTGGGGCGTACACCACGCGCGTGGCGGATCAGCAGCGGCGTTCCCAGGCTGTCTTCCAGAGCCTTGATGCGGGCACTGGCGGAAGGCAGCGCCAGGTGGCTCCGTTCGGCGCCCAGGGTGATGCTGCGCGCTGCCACGACGTGGAGAAACAGACGCAGGTCGAGCAGGTCGTAGCGCATCGCCGGAGAGCCTCTGTGCCGACCGTAGGCAGCCTTCGTCAATCCCGGCTTCTCACCTGCGGTCCTGAAATCCATGGTAACGCCTCCACCCGAGGAGGCGACCATGACCCTGCTGCTCTGTACCCTGATTTTCGTGCTCGCGGGTCTGACCAAAGGCGTACTGGGCCTGGGCCTGCCCACCGTCGCCATGAGTCTGCTGGCACTGCTGATGACACCCGCCGAAGCCGCCGCCCTGTTGCTGATCCCCTCCCTGCTCACCAATGTCTGGCAATTCTGCGCCGGTCCCTCGCCCTGGCAGACGTTCAAACGCCTGTTACCGCTGCAACTGGCCCTGGTGCCGGGCACCCTGCTCAGCATCCCGCTGCTGACCGGCGGTGATGGCGCCGGACTCGCCGCCGCGCTCGGTGCGGTGCTGGTCGCCTACGGCCTGATCGGCTGGACGGGCTGGCGCCTGCCCGCACCCGGTCGTCATGCAGGGAAGGTCGCTCCGCTGGTGGGTTTCGTCACGGGTCTGATCACCGGCATGACCGGCGTCTTCGTGCTGCCGGCGGTGCCCTATCTGCAAAGCCTGGCGCTGGACAAGGAACAGCTGATCGAGGCCCTGGGGCTGAGCTTCACCGTCGCCACCCTGGCCCTGCTGGTGGGTCTCTGGTGGCAGAACGGACTGGCGGTCGAGCGCCTGGGTGCTTCCAGTCTGTTGCTGCTCCCGGCCCTCCTGGGCATGGGACTGGGCCAGCGCGTGCGCCGGCATCTCGATGAGCGCCTGTTCCGCCGCCTGTTTTTTGCTGGATTGCTGCTGCTGGGAGCCTACGCCGTCCTGCATTATCTGCTGCGCCTGGGCTATCTTGGCTGAATCCGTCACAGTGCTGTCAGGTCCAGCCGGTGTAGGCTGCACCTTCGACGGGCAGCAGGGTCTATGGGCGTAATTGAAGGGTCGCCGTGCCACGGCGCCCCTTCAGACCCGGGCCTGTGCCCGACCGCTGCCTTTTTCCGACGTATACAGGACGCTTTCATGACGCTCGCTCCCAACGCAGGACGCCTCCCCGACGAGAATACCCTGACCCACCTGCCGCGCCTGGTGGCACGCTACTACAGCGATCGCCCCGACCCCAGCGATCCGGGTCAGCAGGTCGCCTTTGGCACCTCCGGGCACCGCGGTTCCTCGCTCAAGGGCAGCTTCAACGAATGGCACATCCTCGCCATCACCCAGGCCATCTGCGAATACCGCAAGGCCCAGGGCGTCGACGGCCCGCTGTTCATGGGCATGGACACCCATGCGCTGTCCGAGCCGGCCTTCATCTCCGCCCTGGAAGTGCTCGCCGCCAACGGCGTGGAAGTGCGCATCGACGCCGGTTGCGCCGAGACCAACGGCGAGCCGGGCTATACGCCCACCCCGGCGCTGTCCAACGCCATCCTCGAATACAACGCCGGCCGCAGCTCGGGCCTGGCCGATGGCATCGTCATCACCCCGTCGCACAATCCGCCGGCCGATGGCGGCTTCAAGTACAACCCCACCAATGGCGGCCCGGCCGACACCAACGTCACCAAGAGTATTCAGGACCGCGCCAATGCCCTGCTGGTGGCCGGTCTCGACGGCGTCAAGCGGATGGATTACCGCCAGGCGCTCAAGGCGTCCACCACCCATAAGTTCGATTTCCTCGACAGCTATGTCGGCGGCCTGGGCCAGGTCATCGACCTGGACGCCATCCGCGGCTCCGGCCTGACCTTTGGCGTCGATCCCCTCGGCGGCGCCGGGGTGCACTACTGGCCGCGCATCGCCGAGCGCTATGGCCTGCCGCTGGAGGTGCTGTCGACCCGCGTCGACCAGACCTTCCGCTTCATGCGCCTGGATTGGGACGGCAAGATCCGCATGGACTGCAGCTCGCCCCACGCCATGGCCGGCCTGATCGAGAACAAGGACAGATTCGACGTCTCCTTCGCCTGCGACACCGACCATGACCGCCACGGCATCGTCGCCCGCTCGGTGGGCCTGCTCAACCCCAACCACTACCTGGCGGTGGCCATCGAATACCTCTTCACCCATAGACCGCAGTGGAGCCCGCAGGCCGGCATCGGCAAGACCCTGGTGTCCTCCTCGATGATCGACCGGGTGGCTCAGGGCATCGGCCGCCAGGTGGTGGAAGTGCCGGTAGGCTTCAAGTGGTTCGTCGACGGCCTGCTGGATGGCAGCCTGGGCTTCGGTGGCGAGGAATCCGCCGGCGCGTCCTTCCTGCGCAAGGCCGGCGGCGCCTGGTCCACCGACAAGGACGGCCTCATCCTCGGCCTGCTGGCCGCGGAAATCACCGCCGTGACCGGCAAGGATCCGGGCGAGCGCTACCAGGCGCTGACCGAACGCTTCGGCGCCCCGGTCTACCAGCGCATCGACGCCGCCGCCGACCGCGAGCAGAAGGCCCGCCTCGGCAAGCTCTCCGCCGCCCAGGTCACCGCCAAGGAGCTGGCCGGCCAGCCGATCACCGCCATCCTCACCGAGGCGCCCGGCAACGGCGCCGCCATCGGTGGCCTCAAGGTGGTCACCGAGAACGGCTGGTTCGCCGCCCGTCCCTCCGGTACCGAGGACGTCTACAAGATCTACGCCGAGAGCTTCGAGGGCGAAGCCCACCTGGGTCGCATCCAGGAAGAAGCCAAGGCGCTGGTGGATGGCGTGCTGCGCGGCTGACGGCGCGCGCCCTCACCCCAACCCTCTCCCCAGGGAGAGGGCGCTGAAAGCGGATCGGCGGGGGTGAAGGTGTCTATCCACAAAAAAGGGCAGCCCGTGGCTGCCCTTTTCCATTGCGACGCGAGGATCAGCTGATCTTCTTGGCGCCGTGCGCCTGCTGGTCGGCATGGTACGAGGAACGCACCAGCGGACCCGAGGCCACGTTCTTGAAGCCCATCCTGGCGCCTTCCTCGGCAAACCAGGCGAAGGTATCCGGATGGACGAAACGCTGCACCGGCAGGTGGTTGCGCGAAGGCTGCAGGTACTGGCCGAGGGTCAGCATGTCGATCTCGTGCTCGCGCATGCGCTGCATGACCTCGATGACTTCCTCGTCGGTCTCGCCCAGGCCCAGCATCAGGCCGGACTTGGTCGGCACGTGGGGCACGCGCTTCTTGAAGTTCTGCAGCAGGTCCAGCGACCACTCGAAGTCCGAACCCGGGCGCGCCGCCTTGTACAGGCGCGGCACGGTCTCCAGGTTATGGTTGAAGACATCCGGCGGCTCCTGCTCGGTGATGGCCAGGGCGACGTCCATGCGACCGCGATAGTCCGGCACCAGGGTCTCCAGCTGGATGCCGGGGGTCAGCTTGCGGATCTCGCGCAGGCAGTCGACGAAGTGCTGGGCACCGCCGTCGCGCAGGTCGTCGCGGTCCACCGAGGTGATGACCACGTACTTCAGCCCTAGGTCGGCGATGGCCACCGCCAGATTCTTCGGCTCGTCCACGTCCAGCGGCTTCGGTCGGCCATGGCCGACGTCGCAGAAGGGGCAGCGACGGGTGCAGATATCACCCATGATCATGAAGGTGGCGGTGCCACCGGAGAAGCACTCGCCCAGGTTGGGGCAGGAGGCCTCTTCGCAGACACTGTGCAGCTTGTGCTTGCGCAGCAGCTGCTTGATGCGCTCGACCTCGGGGGTGACCGGGATGCGCACGCGGATCCAGTCCGGCTTGCGCGGCAGCTCCTCGGTGGGAATGATCTTTACCGGGATGCGCGCGACCTTTTCGGCGCCGCGCAGCTTGACGCCGGCTTCCACCTTGCTGGGGCGAGCGGGCGGGGTAAGGGTCTGGACGCTGTCTTGTACTGTAGTGGTCATGTCAATCCGATTCCAGGGTGATCGGTTCGGGGTAGCCCAGGCGCAGACTCAGGTGACGGACCAGAGACTCGCGGACCTCGTCGAAAGCTAGTGGCCCGGTCACCAGATCGCGGAGCTGGGTCATGGCCAGGCCGGCATAACCGCAGGGGTTGATCCGGCGGAAGGGTGCCAGATCCATGTCAACGTTGAGCGCCAGGCCGTGGAAGGACCGGCCATTGCGGATGCGCAGGCCCAGGGAGGCGATCTTGGCGCCATCCACATAGACACCCGGCGCATCGGCCCGGGCCGCGGCCTGCACGCCCCAGTCGGCGAGCAGCGCGATCAGGCTGTCTTCCATGGCGCTGACCAATTCTCGCACGCCCAGGCCCTTGCGGCGAACATCCAGCAGCACATAGGCGATGAGCTGACCGGGACCATGGTACGTGACCTGGCCGCCGCGATCGACCTGCACCACCGGAATGTCGCCCACGGCGAGCAGGTGCTCGGGCTTGCCGGCCTGCCCCTGGGTGAAGACCGCAGGATGCTGCAGCAGCCAGAGTTCGTCGGGAGTCGCAGGGCCGCGCTCGTCGGTGAAGCGGCGCATGGCCTCCAGGGTCGCCTCGTAGGGCCGCAGGCCCCAGCGGCGCACGCCCAGGCTGGCCGGGGCGGGAGTGCTCATCAGATCACCATGTGCACGCGGCCGGTGGCGCGCAGATCCTGGTGTATGGCCTGCAGCTGCTCCACGCCGGTGGCGGTGATGAGCACCTGCACGGAGAGGAAACGGCCGTTGCGACTGTCGCGGGTCACCAGGGTGTCGCGCTCCAGATCCGGCGCATGGCGCTGGACGATGTCGAGCACCAGCTCGGCGAAGTCGGCACCGGCATCGCCGATCACCTTGATCGGATAGCGCGGGCAGGGAAATTCGATCTTTGGGGGTTGAACGTCTTCGGTCATGCGGACTTCCAGGCCGATCGCGGTCGGCAGGGGGTGAAAGGCCCGCAGATGCGGGCCTTTGCAGGGTGACGGATCAGTTGAACAAGCCGTAGAAGAACAGTCGAATGCTATCCCACAGGCGACGGAAGAGGCCACCCTCCTCGACCGGCTGCAGGGCAACCAGGTCGGCGGTGTGCACCACCTTGTCATCCAGCTTCACCTCGACCTTGCCGATCACCTGGCCCTGGGCGATGGGTGCGATCAGCTGCGGATTGAGCACCATCTCGGCGTGCAGCTTCTTGGCCTGGCCGCGCGGCAGGGTCATGGTCAGGTCGTTGGCCAGACCGGCCTGGACTTCGCGGGTGTCACCCTTCCATACCGGCGCCTTGGCCAGCTCGGTGCCCTTCTTGTAGAAGGACTGGGTTTCGAAGAAGCGGAAGCCGTAGGTCAGCAGCTTCTGGGTCTCGGCGGCGCGGGCCTGCTCGCTGTTGGTGCCGAACACCACGGCGACCAGGCGCATGCCATCGCGCACGGCCGAGGCCACCAGGCAGTAGCCGGCTTCGTCGGTGTGGCCGGTCTTCAGGCCGTCGACGGTCTTGTCGCGCCACAGCAGCAGGTTGCGGTTGGGCTGCTTGATGTTGTTCCAGAAGAATTCCTTCTGGGAGTAGATGGCGTAGTGCTGGGCATCGGCATTGATGATGGCGCGCGCCAGGATCGCCATGTCGTGGGCCGAGGAATAGTGGTTCGGGTCCGGCAGGCCGGTGGCGTCCATGAAGTGGGTGTTCTGCATGCCCAGCTTCTGCGCGGTGGTGTTCATCATGTCGGCGAAGGCGTCTTCGCTGCCGGCGATATGCTCGGCCAGGGCGACGCTGGCGTCGTTGCCGGACTGGATGATGATGCCGTGCAGCAGGTCACCGACCGACACCTGCGTGCCGACCTTGATGAACATCCGCGAACCGCCAGTACGCCAGGCGTGCTCGCTGACGGTGACCATGTCCGATTCCTTGATGCGACCCCGGTTGATTTCCAGGGTGGCGATGTAGGCGGTCATCAGCTTGGTCAGGCTGGCCGGCGGCAGGCGCTGGTCGGAGTTGGATTCGGTGAGCACGGCGCCGCTGTTGGCATCCATGAGAATCCAGGCCTTGGCGGCCAGCTGGGGCGCTGCCGGAACCATTGTCTCGGCCGCCCAGACGGCCGGGACACAGGCGATCGTTACTAGGAGGAGCAGGCGTCGAGCGAGTTTTGCGATTGTCATCCGAATCTCTGAAAGGTTGGGGTATGGCAGGAGCAGCGGACCCAGACCGCTCGGTCCACGGCGATCCGCGCGAAGCGCATCACGACGGCTGGGACCGGCGACTGGGCGTCATGAAGCATCCCTGCTTCAATCCGGTTGCACGAGAGACGCCTGACCCAGGCGGGCCACGCGTACGCTGTTCTGGAGCTGGGACACCTCAGCCGGCTGGACCGGTCCGAGGCGGACCCGATGCAAGGTCTGCTGGTTGCGCACCGTCGAACTGATGAACACCGGGGCACCGGTCAGGTCGCTGAGCTTGTCCTTGAGCAATTCCGCAGCGTCCGGATTGGCGAAGGCCGCCACCTGCAGATAGAGCCCAGCGGCTGGGACAGAAACGTTTTTTTTTGCGTCGACGGCCGCGGGCGTCACCGGCTCGGCGTGCTGGTTGACCGGTGGCGTATAGGTCTCGATGGCGCCGAAGGTCTGGGTCTCGGTGGTTTTCTGCGGCACCGGCGCCTGGCGCGGCTGGGCCAGCACCATCGGCACCGCCTGGCCACGCTGGGCCCAGTACTGCTGCGGATCTATGCCTTCGACGCTGACCCGGGCGGTGCCGATCTCGGCGTAGCCGAGCTTCTTGGCGGCAGCGAAGGACAGGTCGATGACCCGGTCGGAATAGAAGGGACCGCGGTCGTTGACGCGCAGGATCACGCTGCGGCCGTTGTCCAGGTTGGTGACCCGCACATAGCTGGGCAGCGGCAGGGTCTTGTGCGCCGCGGTCATGCCGTAGAGGTCGTAGGTCTCGCCGTTGGCGGTGGCCTGACCGTGGAACTTGGTGCCGTACCAGGAGGCGGTGCCGGTCGCGCGGTAGTTGCGCGAATCGGTCAGCGGGAAATAGGTCTTGCCCAGCACGGTGTAGGGATTGTTCTTCAGCGGCCCGTTGTAGGGCATGGGCACGGCGTCGGGGATCCGGCTGACGTCCACGTCCCACCAGGGCGCGCCGTCACGGTGCGGACGCAGGTAGCCGCCCGGCCCGGCCACGCCCTTGCTGGTCGGCTTGGGCGCCTGGCTGGAGCAGCTCACCAGCAGCAGGCCGACGCCCAGGCAACCGGCCAGGCGCGCCAGGGCAGTCAGGCGCATCACGGCTTGGCACCCTCCGCGGCATGGCGCTCGGCGATGGCGTTCGCCAGATCGGTTACCGCCATGGCGTACATGACGCTGCGGTTGTATCGGGTAATGGCGTAGAAATTGGGCAGGCCCATCCAGTACTCCGGTCCCTTGTCTCCGTCGAGGCGGAACGAGGTTACACGCAAATCGTCACGCAGGGCAGGGTCTTGGGCGTTCCAGCCCAGGGCGCGCAGCTCGGCGACGCTCTTGACCGGCTCGATCCCGGCCACCACGCCCTCCTCCACCCGCTCGCCACTGACCTGGGCGCGGATGGCGGTCGGTCCGCGACCGGACCAGCCGTGGCGCTTGAAGTAGTTGGCCACGCTGCCGATGGCGTCGGTGGGATCGGACCAGATATTGATGTGGCCGTCGCCGTCGAAGTCCACCGCATAGGCGCGGAAGCTGCCCGGCATGAATTGCGGCAGACCCATGGCGCCGGCGTAGGAACCGGTGAGGCTGAGCGGATCGACCTGCTGTTCGCGGGCCAAGAGCAGGAATTCGCGCAGCTGGCTGCGGAAGAAGGGCGCGCGGGGCGGATAGTCGAAGGCCAGGGTCGACAGCGCGTCCAGCACCCGGTAGTTGCCGGTGTTGCGACCGTAGAAGGTTTCCACGCCAATGATGGCGACGATGAACTGAGCCGGCACGTCGTATTCGCGCTCGGCGCGCGCCAGCGCCTCTTCGTGGGCCTTCCAGAAATCGACGCCCTGGGCGATGCGCCGATCGGTGATGAAGATGGGGCGGTATTCGCTCCAGGGCTTGACCCGCTCGGCCGGTCGCGAGATGGCGTCGAGGATGGCCTGCTTGCGCTCGACCTCGCCGAACAGCGCCTGCAGCTGTTCCGGGGCGAAGCCATAGCTCTGACTCATCTCGGCGATGAAGTCGCGCGTCAGCGGTGCCGCGTCGTAGTCACCCGCGACGACGCCGGTCGTCACGCCCATCGCCCCCGCGAGCCCGAGGCTCAGCAGGCAGCGACGCATCCATCCCATTGTCGGCATCTAACCCTTCTTTGTTGCGTGTTAAACCTGGGCGATCCACTTGCGGTGCGTGTGGATCGACATCAAAACTCCAAACCCGGTGAACAAGGTGACCACCGAGGTGCCGCCATAGCTGATGAATGGCAGCGGTACGCCCACCACGGGCAAGAGCCCGCTGACCATGCCGATGTTGACGAAGACATAGACGAAGAAGGTCATGGTCACGCCGCCGGCGAGCAACTTGCCGAACAACGTCTGGGCCTGCACCGTGATGGTCAGGCCGCGACCGATCAGCAGCAGATAGAGCACCAGCAGCAGGCAGACGCCGACCATGCCGAACTCTTCGCCGAGGACGGCAATGATAAAGTCCGTGTGACTTTCCGGCAAAAAATCCAGATGTGACTGGGTACCCAGCAGCCAGCCCTTGCCGAACACCCCGCCCGAGCCGATGGCGGCCTTGGACTGGATGATGTTCCAGCCGGCACCCAGCGGATCCATCTCCGGATCGAGGAAGGTCAGGATCCGGCGCTTCTGGTAATCGTGCAGGACAAAGAACCACATGGCCACGGCCATGGGCACCGCGGCGCTCAACGCGCCGATCAGCCAACGCCACTGCAGGCCGCCGACGAACAGCACGAAGCCGCCCGAGGCCAGCACCAGCATGGCGGTGCCGAGGTCGGGCTGGTCGAGGATCAGCACGAAGGGCACCACCACCAGCGACAGGCTGATCAGGCTGTGCTTGAAGTTGGGCGGCAGGCTGCGCTTGGACAGGTACCAGGCCATCATCATGGGCATCAGCAGCTTCATGAATTCCGACGGCTGGAAGCGGATGACCCCGGGAATGTTGATCCAGCGGGTGGCACCCATGGCGTTGTGGCCCATGACGTCCACCACCACCAGCAGGGCCACGCCGATCACGTAGCCGAGGGGCACCCAGCGCGCCATGAAGCGTGGTTCGAGCTGGGCGACGACGGCCATGGCCACCAGCCCGAGGCCAAAGGAGCTGGCCTGCTTGAACAGCAGGTCGAGATTGCGCCCGCCCGCGGAATAGAGGACGAACAGTCCGGTCGCCCCCAGCATCACCAGCAGGATCAGCAGCGGGCCATCGATGTGCAGGCGCTGCAGCAGGGTGGCGCGCCGCTTCATCACGTCCCCTTCGGGGATGGTGCGATCGAAGTTGGGAGCAAGACTCATGGCTGCACCTTGGTCGCGGCGGCGGTGGCCGCGGCGGTAGTGGGCTTGGCGTACTCGGCCTTGAGATGGCCCTGCTCATCGAGCAGCCAGGCATCCAGCACCTGGCGCACCACCGGGGCGGCCACGCCGCTGCCCGACTCGCCGTTCTCGACCATCACCGCCACGGCGATCTGCGGATTGTCGGCCGGAGCGAAGGCGACGAACAGGGCATGGTCGCGGTGCCGCTCCTTGAGCGCGGCCGAGTTGTACTTCTCGTTCTGGCGAATGGCGACCACCTGGGCCGTACCGCTCTTGCCGGCGATGCGGTACTGGGCGCCGACATTGATCTTGTGGGCGGTGCCGCGCGGATTCTGCACCACCATTTCCATGCCGTGGACGGCCCTGTCCCAGTAGGTCGGGTCCCTGAGCTCGATGTCGGGCATGGGATTGCTGTCCACCGGCGGCTGGCCATCGAGGGTCCTGGCGAGGTGCGGACGGATCCACTTGCCATGGTTGGCGATCAGGGTGGTGACCTGGGCCAGCTGCAGTGGCGTGGTCTGCATGTAGCCCTGGCCGATGCCGAGGATCAGCGTCTCGCCGGGGAACCAGGCCTGGCGGCGGGTGGCACGCTTCCACTGGCGCGAGGGCATCAGGCCCGGTGCCTCCTCGAACATGTCCAGGGAGACCTTCTGGCCGAGACCGAACTTGCCCATGTACTCGGAGAGCCGATCGATGCCGATCTTGTGGGCGAGATCGTAGAAGTAGGTGTCGTTGGATCTCATCAACGCCATGTCCAGATCCACGTAGCCGTCGCCGCCGTGGTTCCAGTTGCGGTACTTGTGATCGTAGTTGGGCAATTCGTAGTAGCCCGGATCGAAGACCCGCGCCTGGGGCGTGGTGGCGCCGCTGTCGAGACCGGCGATGGCCACCGCCGGCTTGATGGTCGAACCGGGCGGATAGAGGCCGCGCAGCACCCGGTTGTAGAGCGGGCGATCGATGGAGTCGCGCAGCTCGGAATATTCCTTGAAGCTGATCCCGGTGACGAAGGGATTGGGGTCGTAGCTCGGCTGGCTGACCATGGCCAGCACCTCGCCGGTCTTGGGCTGGATGGCGACGATGGCGCCACGGCGCCCGCCCAGGGCGGCTTCGGCGGCGGCCTGCAGGCGCGAATCGATGGTCAGGACGATGTCCTTGCCCGGCTTGGGGTCGGTGCGATTGAGCACCCGCAGGACCCGGCCGCGGGCGTTGGTCTCCACCTCTTCGTAGCCCACCTCGCCATGCAGCTCGGGCTCGTAGAAGCGCTCCACGCCGGTCTTGCCGATGTGGTGGGTGCCGCTGTAGTTGACCGGATCCAGGCGCTTGAGCTCCTGTTCGTTGATCCGCCCGACATAGCCCACCGAATGGGCGAAGTGCTCGCCCATAGGATAGTGACGCACCAGCTGTGCCGTCACCTCGACCCCGGGCAGGCGGAACTGGTTGACGGCGATCTTGGCGATCTGCTCCTCGGTCAGCTCGAACAACACTGGCACCGGCTCGAAGGGACGCCGGCCCTGCTTCATGCGCTTTTCGAACAGCTCGCGATCTTCCTCGGTCAGGCCCAGCACCTGCACCAGGGTATCGAGGGTCTGCCGCCAGTTGTCGGCCCGCTCGCGGGTGATGGTCAGACTGAAGCTGGGGCGGTTGTCAGCGACGATGATGCCATTGCGGTCATAGATCAGGCCGCGGGTGGGCGGGATCGGCTGGACATGGACCCGATTGTTTTCCGACAGGGTCGAGTGGTAGTCGTGCTGGATGACCTGCAGGTAGTACATGCGCGCCACCAGTACGCAGGCGAGCACGAGAAAGAGCACCGCCCCGACCGTCACGCGGGCGCGGACGAGCTGGGCGTCTTTCTCGTGGTCCTTGAGGCGTATGGGTTGCGACATCGCAGGTACGGACTACTTGTGATACGGATGGCCGGCCAGTACGGTCCAGGCGCGATAGAGCTGCTCACCGACGAGGATGCGCACCAGCGGATGCGGCAGGGTCAGCGGCGAGAGCGACCAGCGCTGTTCACTGCGCGCCTGCACCTCGGGAGCGAGACCCTCGGGACCGCCGACCATGAGGTTGACGGTGCGGGCTTCCAGGCGCCACTGCTGGAGTGTTTCAGCCAGTTGCTCGGTGCTCCAGGGCTTGCCGGTGACCTCCAGGGTCACCACGCGTTCGCCCGGTTGCACCTTGGCCAGCATGGCCTCACCCTCCTGGCGGATCAGCCGGGCGACGTCGGCGTTCTTGCCACGGGTCTGCAGCGGGATCTCGACGAGCTCCAGCGGCAGTTCCGGCGGCAGACGCTTGACGTACTCGTGCCAGCCCTCTTCGACCCAGCGCGGCATGCGCGAGCCGACGGCGATGAGACGCAGGCGCACCGGCGTTATTCGCCGTGGGCGGCGCGGCTCTGCTCGGCACCGCGCCAGAGGCGCTCGAGGTCATAGAACTCGCGGGTGGTCGGCAGCATCACGTGGACGACCACGTCACCCAGGTCGAGCAACGCCCATTCGCCGCCTTCCAGGCCTTCGCTGCCCAGCGGGCGCACGCCCTGCTGCTTGACCTTTTCCAGCACGTTGTCGGCCAGCGACTTGACGTGGCGGCTGGAGGTGCCGCTGGCGATGACCATGATGTCGGTCACGCTGGTCTTTTCACGGACGTCCAGGGAGATGATGTCCTGGGCCTTCATGTCTTCCAGGGCGGCGATGGCGACCTGGACGAGTTGTTCGCTTTGCATGGTGTAACTCTTACCTCGGTTCGGAGGACGCCGGATAGAGGCCGTGCGTCCGGATGTAGTCAAGCACGGCATCGGGCACCAGGAAGCGGATCGACTTCCCGGTGGCCAGGAGGCCGCGGATCTGGGTGGCGGACACCGCGAGCGGGTTCTGCCAGATAAAGGTGATCTGCCCGCCGGACCCCTTCAGGGCCTGGGGATCGGGCTGACTGCGCGCCGCCAGGAAATCGCGCAATTCCTGGCAGGGCTCGCTGTCGGCGTCGGGTCGTTGCAGGACCAGGATGTGGCACAGCTCCAGCAATTCGCGCCAGCGGTGCCAGCTCGGCAGGCCACAAAAGGCGTCCCAACCGAGCATGAGCAACAGCTGCACCTCATCGCCGAGTTCGGCGCGCAGGCTTTCCAGGGTCTCTATGGTATAGGAGTGGCGCGTCCGGCGCAGTTCCCGGTCATCGACCACCAGGGTCGCGACGTCGGCCACCGCCAGGCGCACCATCGCCAGGCGATCCTCGGCGGAGACGCTGGGCGCCTCGCGATGGGGCGGCCGGGCGCTGGGGATCAGCCGCAGTTCGTCCAGCGTCAGCGCCTCGGCCACCTCCAGCGCCGCGCGCAGGTGACCGATGTGCACGGGATCGAAGGTACCGCCGAACAAGCCGATGCGGGTGGGCAGGCTGCTCATCAGCTACGGACGTGACCGTCGCCGAAGACCACGTATTTCTCGCTGGTCAGGCCTTCCAGGCCCACCGGGCCGCGGGCGTGCAGCTTGTCGGTGGAGATACCGATCTCGGCGCCCAGGCCGTATTCGAAGCCGTCCGCGAAGCAGGTCGGCGCGTTGACCATGATCGAACTGGAATCGACCTCGGCCAGGAAGCGCCGCGAACGACCGAGACTTTCCGTCACGATCGCATCGGTGTGATGGGAGCCGTAGTGGTTGATGTGCTCGATCGCCTGGTCCAGGCCATCGACGATGCGAATCGACAGGATGGGCGCCAGATATTCGGTGGACCAGTCGGCCTCGGTGGCGGCCACGGCCTGGATCAGGTCCCGCGTACGCTCGCATCCCCGCAGCTCCACACACTGCTCTTCGAAGCGGCGTGCCATGGCCGGCAAGAAGGCCTCGGCCACCTTGGCATCGACCAGCAGCGTCTCCATGGCCCCGCAGATGCCATAGCGGTAGCACTTGGCGTTGAAGGCGATGGACTCGGCCTTGGCAAGGTCAGCAGCCTCGTCGACATAGACATGGCAGATGCCGTCGAGGTGCTTGATCACCGGGACGCGGGCATCGTTGCTGATGCGCTCGATCAGATTCTTGCCGCCCCGCGGCACGATGACGTCGACGAACTCGGGCATGGTGATCAGGGCGCCGACGGCAGCCCGGTCGGTGGTCTCAACTACCTGGACTGCAGCGGCGGGCAAGCCGACCTCGGCCAGCCCTTTCTGAATGCAGGCGGCGATGGCGCGATTTGAGCGAATGGCTTCGGAACCACCGCGCAGGATGGTTGCGTTACCCGACTTCAGGCAGAGACTGGCCGCATCGATCGTCACGTTGGGCCGGGATTCATAGATGATGCCGATGACACCCAGCGGTACGCGCATCTTGCCGATCTGGATCCCGGACGGCCGAGCGCTCAGGTCACGAACGGCACCTACCGGATCCGGCAAGGCGGCAACCTGCTTGAGGCCGGTAATCATCGAGTCGATCCGCGCCGGCGTGAGCGTCAGGCGATCAAGCAGCGCTGACTCGAGTCCAGCAGCCGTAGCGGCCGAGACATCCTCGGCATTCGCTGCGACCAGCGCTTCGCGATCGGCACCCAAGGCATCTGCAATGGCGTTCAGCGCCAGGTTCTTCTGGCCGGTGGACGTACGAGCGAGGACCCGCGACGCAGCACGGGCAGCCTGGCCAAGACGGGTCATGTAGGCGGAGACGGACTCGGTCATGGTCGGCGGCCTGCGAAAGACGGTGGGAAAGCCGCAGAGTATAGCGTCGCCGGGCCCTGCGCGGCCAGCGCCGGGGGGCCTGGCCGTGGCATTCGCCTGCTCTATTTGGTTGACTCGCCACGGCCTGTCGGGAATCATCCCCGGCTGTATTTGCCGTTCAGCTTGCGTTCAGCTATTCCCTAATAGCCGAAATCGTTCCAGCTCTGCGCCAGGTGCTGCAGCGACGCCTACCCGCCTTCACGGAAAGAACCATGCCCAAGCACCTCACCTTGTCCCTTGGTCTGCTCGCCCTGCTGATCCATGCCGACGCGACCTGGGCCGCCGCTGCCGACGCCGCGCCGACCGCGACCGCCGTCCAGGCGCTGGAAGCCCAGCTGAAGAAGACGCCCCAGGATCCGGATGCCCTGGGCAAGCTGGGCAGTGCCCGCCTGGCGCAGCAGCGCTGGACCGATGCCGAGCAGTTGCTGACCCAGGCCGTGCAGAAAGGCGGCAAGACCTGGCAGCCGGCGCTGGACGAGGCGCGCTACCACCACCTGCTGGAACGCGCCCACGCCGCCGAGAACAAGCGCGAGCTGGACCAGGCGCGGGATCTCAGCGTGGAAGCCATCCGGCTGAAGCCCGAAGCGGTCGAGGCGCAACTCTTCCTCGCCGGCATCCAGAGCCAGAAGCGCCAATGGGAACTGGCCGAGGCCACCTACCGCCAGGTGCTGATGCGCGAGCCGGCCAACGTCGACGCCTACTATGGGCGCATCGCCGCGCTCAACGAGCTGGGCCGCACCGAAGAAGCCCTGCAACTCACCAAGAATCTGCAGCCGAGCGCCAAGAACCCGGTCAAGGGCCTGGACCGCCTGCGCGCCGGCCAGGCCATGCAGGAAGCCGAAGCCGCCGAGGCGCGGGGCGATCTGAAGGGCGCCTCGCGCCTGCTGGAACAGGCGCGCAAGGAGTCCCCGGAGGATCCCTGGCTGCGCCTGGCCCAGGCCCGCCTGGAGGTCCGCCAGGGCCGGCCGCGCGCCGCCCGCGATCTGGTGGACAGCCTGGTCAAGGATGGCGCCCAGCGCCCCGAGGTGCTCTATGCCAGTGCCCTGCTGTCCAACGAGCTGGGTGAATACCAGCGCGCCATGCAGACCCTGATGCGCATTCCCCAGGCGCAGCGTTCACCGGACATGAACGCCCTGGCCGCGCGCATCACCTTCAACGAACAACTGGCCGAGACCGTGACCCTGGCCAAGCAGGGTCGCCGCGAGGAAGCGCGCAGCCTGATGCAGCGCCTGGAAACCCGCGCCGGCCGCAATCCGGATCTGATCGGCGATCTGGCCGAAGCCTTCGCCACCGCCGGCGATCCCGAGCACGGCCTGGCCCTGCTCAAGCCGATGATCACCGGCGATACCCGCCCGGCACCCGCCATGCAGCTGCACTACGCCAGCATCCAGCTGCAGCTGAACCAGGACCAGACCGTGGGCAACGTCCTGCGCGACCTGCAGGGCGTGGTACTCGACAGCGGCGAGAAGCAGCAGTACGACGACCTCCTCGCCCGCTACCGCATTCGTCAGGCCGATCGCCTCACCGACCAGGGCAAGCTGGCTGCCGCCTACGACACCCTGGCCCCGGCGCTCAAGGCCCGTCCCGACGACAAGTCCGCCCAGGCCGCCCTGGCGCGCATGTACCTAGCCAGCGGCGACACCCAGAAGGCCCGCCAGCTCTATCGCGACGTGCTCAGCGACCAGCCGAAGGACGCCGAGCTCTATCTGGGCGCCGCCGAAATCGCCGCCAAGTCCCAGGACAGCGTCACCGCCCGCCAGTACCTGGACCAGGCGGTCAAGCTCGGCCAGAGCGATCCCCTGGTGCTGCGCCGCGCCGCCCTGCTCTACCGCGACATCGGCATGGCCGGCACCGCGACTGGCCTGCTGGAGCAGGTGGTGCAGGTGGAACGCAAGGACCGCGAATCCGCGGCCCGCGCCGCCGGCGCCAGCGACAATCCCTTCGCCACCTTGCCCGGGCAGACCCGCAGCGATGACGCCCTGGCCGCCGTTCCGGCCGCCGCGGGTGGCAACGCCGGCGGCGCCGACTACGCCTGGAGCGATCCGCTGCAGGCGCAGAAGGCTGCCAACAATCCCTTCAACGACCTGTCCGTGGTACCTACCAGCAGCCTGTCGAGCAGCCTGGCCACCGAGCAGATCCTCGGCCAGCTGCAGCGCGAGCGCAGCATCCGCATCACCCAGGGTCTGAGCGTACGCAGCTACGACCCCAGCGGCAGTTCGCGCCAGACCACCGTCAGCGCACCGCTGGAAATCTCCTTCCCCGCCGGCGACCAGCGCCTGGCCGTGCGCGTCACCCCGACCCGCATCAACGACAGCAGCAGCGACGGCAGCCAGAAGGAAAACGGCGTGGCGGCGTCCATCGCCGTGGAAGACGCCGGGCGCGGGCTCAAGGGCGACATCGGCGTCTCGCCGGTGGGCCTGAGATACAGCACCGTGGTCGGCGGCGCGACCCTGGAACGCCCGCTGAGCAGCCTCAGCGAGAACCTGCTCTATGCCCTGAGCATGTCGCGGCGCTCGGTGACCGATTCCCTGGCGTCCTACGGCGGCATCCGCGATCCGCGTACCGGCCAGGAGTGGGGCGGCGTCACCGCCAACGGCGGTCTGGCGCGGCTGAGATACGACGATGGTCGTTACGGCTCCTACATCTACGGCGCGGCCCATCGCCTGACCGGCCACGACGTCAAGGACAACGACCGCTTCGAGATCGGCACCGGCGTCTTCTACTACCTGCGCAATGGCCCGGACAGCCTGTTCACCGTGGGCCTCTCGGCCACCGCGATCGGCTACGACAACAACCAGAACCACCTGACCTACGGTCATGGTGGCTACTTCAGCCCGCAGCGCTACTTCGCCATCGGCGTACCGCTGGTGTGGGCGCAGCGGGGCGATCTCTGGGCCTACCAGGTGCAGGGCATGCTGGGCGTGCAGACCATTCGCCAGGACGCCGCGGATCGCTATCCGGACGACGCTGCCCTGCAGGCCGCCGCGGAAGCCGCCGGCGAAGGCCAATACGGCAGCAAGAGCAAGACCGGCGTGGCCTACAGCCTCTCCGCCAATGGCGAATACCGCCTCAACGGGCAGTTCGCCCTGGGCGGTCGTCTGGGCATGGACAATTCCCAGGACGAGCGCGACGTCAACGGCAACCTCTATCTGCGCTACTTCTTCGAAGAGCAGGAAGGCCGACCGCAACTCTCGCGGCCGCAGCCCTACCGCTCGCGCAACGAGGAATAAGGAAAAAGGCCCGCACCCGCGGGCCTTTTTCTTGCCGCCGTCACCCTGCCCGTCACCGCCGGAACGACCGCTCATCCCCGCGTTCGTCGCCCCCGTGACCGCCCCGTCCCCGGGCCGCGCCTTTCGTCCGCACTGCACCAGGCATGACGTTGACGGTTACCCGAGGTGACCTAAACATCGCAGCGAGCCTGTGCCTAAAAGCGAGACTATCCGTTCGCTCCGCTTCGATGCCCGCATATGCACTTTCAATTGGTGCGTCACGAACCCCGCGTGACAGTATCCGCAAAAAATGACACCTGATGGCTTTAAGCCATAATTTTGACGTCAAGCACCTGCCCAGATCCTTCCCCTTTTCGGAATCCGCCATGGTCCGTTCGCTGGATATTGCCAATCTGTTCCGCTCCTTCGGCGGTGATCCCCAGCGTTACCATGAGTTCGAAGCAGCCGAGCCGGCGCTGCACGAAGCGCCCCCGCCGGCCGCGTCGCAGCCACAGCCACAGCCACAGCCACAGCCACAGCCACAGCCACAGATTGTGCCGAGCGCCCAGGGCGAAGCGGTCGTCACGGTGGCCGAGGTGGCCAGTCAGGCGGAACCGGGCGCTCTGCCTTCGCTGTCGCGGGAGCTGGCGCAGCTGCATAGCAGCCGCCAGGCCAGCCAGGCGGTCGTCGCCCTGGATCAGGCGCTGAGTCGCGCGCTGCCGCCGCTGGCCAATCCGGTCCTGGCGTTGATGTCGGCGCGCGGCGGCACGGGCAAGACGGTCATCGCTGCGGGGCTGGCCCAGACGCTGAGCCGCAGCGGTCAACCAGTGCTGCTGGTGGAACTGGATAGCCAGAACGTGCTGTCTTCGCTGTTGCTGCAGGAAGCTTCGTCCACCACCGGCTCGATCAGGGCGCCGCTCTCCGTCTGCCTGGCGGTGGACGACCGCCTGCGCCTGGTGCCCTTCGGCGCTGCCGACGAGCTGGATCTGCAGGCCCTGGAGCAGGCCCTGGCCACCGACGCCCAGTGGCTGACCCGACGCCTGCAGGCGCTGGACGTCCCGGCCGATACCCTGGTGATCCTCGATTGCCCCACGGGCTCGACGCCCCTGAGTCGGCAGGCCATGGCTCTGGCCACCCGGATCCTGGGGGTAACGACCGCGGATGCGACCGGCTACGCCAGTCTGCCGCGCCTCGAACGCCAGTGGCAGCGCTGCAGCGGTCAGGTCACTCCGCTGCACCTGCTCAACCGGGTCGATCCCGCCCGGCCCCTGAGCCAGGACATCGCCGCCATCGTCGCGCATTCCTGGGGCGAACGCCTGCTGGGTGTTCTGCCGGAAAGCCCCGACCTGGAACAGGCCCTGGCGCTGGGCCAGGGTCTGGCCAGCGTCCAGGACGCCTGGGCGCGCGGCCTGGCCGAGCTGGGCGAGGAATTGCTGGGCGATCGCCGCTCGCCGGCGCTGCACGCCGCGCGCGCCTAGCCATGAGCGTTCTCGACCGCCTGGAACAGGTTCGCCAGCGCCGCGCAGCGCGCGCTGCCGCGGCAACGCCCACCCCGCCAGTGGCGCCGCTCTGGCTGCAGCTGCTGGCCTGGACAGCAGCCGCGCTGCTGGGCGTCCTGCTGGTGAGCGTGCCCCTGGCACTGGAAGAGCAGGCACTGTTCGCCATCGGCTGCTTCGGCGCGGCCCTGCTGCTGCGCCGGCTGCCCGGACGGCTGCCGGTGATCGCGCTGATCCTGCTGTCGCTGCTGGCGTCGCTGCGCTATCTCTACTGGCGCCTGACCAGCACCCTGGGCTTCGAGACGCCGCTGGAGATGGTGCTCGGCTACGGGCTGGTGGCCGCCGAACTCTATGCCCTGGCGGTGCTGGTGTTCGGCTATCTGCAGACCATCTGGCCGCTGCGCCGCACGCCGGTCCCGCTGCCCGCCGACCCGGCCGCCTGGCCTACGGTGGACGTCTTCATCCCCACCTACAACGAAGCCCTGAGCATCGTGAAGCTGTCGATCCTGGCGGCCCAGGCCATCGACTGGCCGCGCGACAAGCTGCGGGTGCACGTACTCGACGATGGCCGGCGCGAGGACTTCCGCCACTTCTGCGCGACCGCCGGCGTCTCCTACCTGGTGCGCGAGAACAACGAGCATGCCAAGGCCGGCAATCTCAATGCGGCGCTGAAGGTCACCGACGGCGAATACATCGCCATCTTCGATGCCGACCACGTGCCGACGCGTTCCTTCCTGCAGGTCTGCCTGGGCTGGTTCCTCAAGGACCCGCAGCTGGCCATGCTGCAGACGCCGCACTTCTTCTTTTCCCCCGATCCCTTCGAGAAGAATCTCAAGACCTTTCGCACCGTGCCCAACGAGGGCGAGCTGTTCTACGGCCTGGTGCAGGATGGCAACGACCTGTGGAACGCCACCTTCTTCTGCGGCTCCTGCGCGGTGATCCGCCGCACCATGCTGGAAGAGGTCGGCGGCGTAGCCACCGAGACGGTGACCGAAGACGCCCACACCGCGCTCAAGCTCAACCGGCTCGGCTACAACACCGCCTACCTGGGCATTCCCCAGGCCGCCGGTCTGGCCACCGAAAGCCTGTCGCGCCATATCGCCCAGCGCATCCGCTGGGCCCGCGGCATGGCGCAGATCTTTCGCATGGACAACCCGCTGCTGGGCAAGGGTCTCGCCCTCGGCCAGCGGCTCTGCTACCTCAACGCCATGCTGCACTTCTTCTATGGCCTGCCGCGACTGGTGTTCCTTACCGCACCGCTGGCCTATCTGCTGTTCAGCGCGCAGATCTTTCACGCCTCGGCGCTGCTGATCACCTGCTACGTGCTGCCCCATGTGCTGCACTCGAACCTGACCAACTCGCGTATCCAGGGCGAATTCCGCCACTCCTTCTGGAACGAGGTCTACGAGACGGTGCTGGCCTGGTACATCCTCAGGCCTACGCTGCTGGCGCTGATCAACCCGCGGCTGGGCAAGTTCAACGTCACCGACAAGGGCGGCATCATCGCCAGCGACTACTTCGACTGGGAGCTGGCGCGCCCCTACATCGTGCTGCTGGCGCTCAATCTGCTCGGCCTGGGCGTGGGCATCGGCCGGCTGTTCTTCGGCGATCCCGAGGCGGTGACCACGGTCGCCATCAACCTGGTCTGGACCCTCTACAACCTGGTGATCGCCAGTGCCGCGGTGGCCGTGGCGAGCGAGACGCGCCAGGTGCGCGCCGAACCCCGGGTGGCCGCCACGCTGCCGGCCGGACTGGTCCTCGCCGATGGCAGTCGCCTGGAGTGCAGCACCCTGGACTTCTCCCAGAGCGGCATCGGCCTGAAGCTGCCCGCGGGCCTGCACCTGCCCGAGGGCAGCGCGGTGGAGGTGGAACTCAGCCGCAACGGTCGCAGCCGCCGCTTCCCGGCCACCGTGGCCTTCAGCCGCGCCGGCGCGGTGGGCACCCGCTTCGCCGAACTCAGCGTCACCGAACAGCGCGAGCTGGTGCGCATGACCTTTTCCCGCGCCGATCTCTGGGCCGAGGCCTGGGGCAATCACCGTCCGGATTCCCTGCTGGGCTCGCTGCGCGAGGTCAGTCTGATCGGCCTGCGCGGCATCGCCGATCTCAATCGCAATGTCTGGCGCCTGAGCCGACCCTCCCGGCGCACGGCGCCCTCCTCTTCCGCCTCCCTGGACCGCCCATGACCGTGTCGCTTCGTCTCGCTCCGCTCCTGCTCGCCACCCTGGCTACCGCGCCCGCCATCGCCCTGGCCCAGAGCGCCCCCCCGGTGGCCGTGGCCGGCAGCGGCTACGACAACAGCTTCAAGCAACTCGGCGCGGTCTATCCCTTCAACCTCCGCGGCATCGACAGCCGTGACGGGGTCGGCTTCGACATCCGCGCCGACGAGATCGTCAGCGCCGCCAAGGTGACGCTGAACTACACCTATTCCCCGGCGCTGCTGCCGGAGCTGTCCCAGCTCAATGTGCTGGTCAACGACGAGGTCGCTGCCAGCATTCCGCTGCCCAAGGAAGGCGCCGGCACGCCCCAGACCCGGGTGGTGGACATCCCGCCGCGACTGATCACCGAATTCAACCGGCTGAGCATCCAGCTGATCGGCCACTACACCATGCAGTGCGAAGACCCGCTGCACTCCAGCCTCTGGGCCAAGGTGAGCAATGGCAGCCGCCTGGACATCCAGGTCAGCCGCCTGGACCTGGCACCGGACCTGGCGCGCCTGCCGCAGCCCTTCTTCGATCGCCGCGATGCCCGGCAGCTGGAGCTGCCCTTCGTCATCGCCGGTGCGGCGGACAACGGCACCCTGGAGGCCGCCGGCACCCTGACCTCCTGGTTCGGCGCCCTCGCGAGCTATCGCGGCGCCCGCTTCCCCAGCAGCCAGAGCGCCCTGCCGGCCAAGGGCAATGCGGTGGTGCTGGTCACCAGCGAGGAGCGCGCCAAGACCCTGGGCCTGAGCCTGCCGGCACCGGCGGCGGCCCGGGTCGACATCCTGGTCAACCCCTTCGATCCCCAGGGCCAGCTGCTGGTGATCTCCGGGCGTGATGCCAACGAACTCAAGCGTGCCGCGAGCGCCGTGGCGCTGGGTCACCAAACCCTGTCCGGCAGGGGCATGACCATCGACACCCTGCAGGCGCTGCAACCGCGCAAGCCCTACGATGCGCCCAACTGGCTGCCCAGCGACCGGCCGGTGCGTCTGGGCGAGCTGGCGACGCCCAAGGAACTCGGCGTCTCCGGTTACGCTCCGGGGACGGTGACCGTGCCGCTGCGACTGCCTCCGGACCTGTTCCTCTGGCGCAACCAGGGGCTGCCGCTGCACCTCAGATACCGCTATACCCCGCAGCCGGTGGCGACCAATTCCTCGCTGCTGGTGAGCTTCAACGACCGCTTCGTGCAGTCCATCCCCCTGCCGTCCCAGGAGCACCTGGACCAGGGGCTGCTGGGTCTGATCAAGGACGAGGAATTGCCCCGCGAGGCCGAGGTGCGGTTGCCGCTGGAGGGCGAGGCGCTGCAGGCCCGCCTGCAATTCCGCTTCATGTACGACTACCTCAAGCAGGGTGAATGCCGCGACGTCATCATCGACAACATGCGCGGCACCCTGGAACCGGACTCGACCCTGGACCTGTCCGGCTATCGGCACTTCATCGCCCTGCCCAACCTGGGCGTGTTCAAGGACAGCGGCTTTCCCTTCACCCGCCTGGCGGATCTGAGCGAAACCGCGGTGATCCTGCCCGATGCGCCCAGCGCGGCGGAAATCGACAGCTACCTGAACGTGCTCGGCCGCTTCGGCAGTTCCACCGGCTATCCCGCCGCCGCGGTGACGGTGGCCCGCGCTGGCGAGGTGGAGGGCCTGGCCGACAAAGACCTGCTGCTGATCGCCAGTGGCGCCGACCAGCCGCTGCTGCAACGCTGGGCCGCCCAGTTGCCGGCCGGCTTCGCCGGCAACAGCCAGCGCTTCGAGGTTTCCGACCTGGCGTTCAAGGTGCGCCAGTGGTTCAGCAGTGACAACGAGATCAGTCTGGAGCGCAGCCGCGCGGCGCTGAGCGCCAGTGGTGGTGCCGGTGGCGCCTTCGTGGCCGGCTTCGAGTCACCGCTGAAGAGCGGTCGCAGCGTGGTGGCCCTGGTCGCCGCCCGCCCGGAGGGCCTGGCCGACATCAGCCGCGCCCTCACCACCCGGGAAGACTATGCCCAGGGGTTGCAGGGCAGCCTGGCCATGGTGCGTGGCCGGCAGGTGGAAAGCCTGGTGGCCGACGAGACCTATCACGTCGGCAGCCTGGGGCCGCTGCTCTATGTCCGCTGGCAGCTGGCGCGTCATCCCCTGTTGATGCTGGGCCTGAGCGCCCTGGGCGTGGCCCTGCTGGCCGGCCTGCTCCATGCGGCGCTGCGCGCCCGTGCCCGTCAGCGGCTGGAGCGCTAGACCATGACCCGTGCACCGCTGCTGGCTACCCTGCTGACCGGTCTGCTGCTGCCACCGCTGGCCCTGGCGGCCGGCACCCCCGAAGCGCTGCTCATCGAGCAGGGTCACTTCTGGCAGGCGCGCAAGAATGCGCCCCGCGCCCAGGAGACCTGGAACAAGCTGCTCGAACTGGATGCGCAGCAGCCCGAGGCGCTGTACGGCCTGGGGCTGATCGAGGTGCAGGCCGACCGGCTGCCCGCGGCCCAGGCCTATCTGCGCCGTCTGCAGGCGCTCAAGCCCCTACCCCAGCAGGCGCTGCAACTGGAGCAGGACATCGCCCTGGCCAGTGGCGACAACCCACAGCGCCTGGTGGATGCCCGCCAGTTGGTCAGCGAAGAAAAGCCGGTGCAGGCGCTGGCGCTCTATCGCCAGCTGTTCGGCGGTCGGCTGCCCCAGGGCGATATGGCGCGGGAGTACTACGACATCCTCGCCTACACCCCCAATGGCTGGCAGGAAGCCGGTCCGGGCATCGAGCGCCTGCGCAAGCTGCAACCCAGCGATCCGGCGCTGATGCTGATCCAGGCCAAGCACCTGGCGCGCTTTCCGGCCAGTCGCAGCCGTGGCATCCAGGCTCTGGCGGAGCTGAGCACACGCAAGGACATCGGTGGCGAAGCCGCCGAATACTGGCGCCAGGCGCTGGTCTGGAGCGGTCCGCCCGATCCGGCCGAGGCACCGCTGTTCGAGGCCTACCTGCGCCAGCATCCGGATGACGCCGAGTTGCGCGCCCAGCTGGAAAAGGGCCGTGCCCTGAGTCGCAGCGGCGGCCTTGATCCGCAACTGGCGCGCGGCATCGAGGCCTTGCGGCGCAATGAACTGGGCGCGGCCGAAAGCGCCTTCCAGGCCCGCCTCAAGACGGCCCCCAACGATGCCAACGCCCTGGGCGGACTGGGTATCGTCCGCCAGCGCCAGGAGCGCTTCAACGACGCCGAAGACCTCTTGAGCCGCGCCAGCCGCCAACCGGGCGGTACGCGCTGGCAGGCGCCGCTGGCCGAGGTGCGCTACTGGGCGCTGCTCGCCCAGGCCCGCCAGGCCCAGCAGGGCAACGACTTCACTACCGCTCGCGCCCGGGTGGAGCAGGCGCTGCGGCTGGACGCCAAGCGTCCGGAGGCACCGCTGGCGCTGGCCGGACTGCAGGCCCAGACCGGGCAGCTGGACGCCGCCGAGGCCGGTTATCGGCGGATCCTGCAGCAGGATCCGCGCAATCTGGAAGCCCGCCGGGGCCTGATCGACCTGCTGGCCGAGAGCGAGCGTCCGGCCGAGGCCCTGCGTCTGCTCGACACCCTGACGCCTGTCGAACGCGCCAAGCTCGGCAACCTGGATCGGCTCAAGGCCACCCAGGCCCTGCAGGAAGCCAAGCTGGCCGAAGGCCGTGGCGATCTCCAGGGCGCCCGTCGCGCCCTGGAAGACGCCCGGCGCGCCGATCCGGACGATGTCTGGACGCTGCTCGCCCTGGCGCGCCTGCAGCTGCGTCAGGGCCAGGCCCAGGCCGCCCGCCAGACCCTGGACAGCGGCCTGGCCAAGGACCCCCAGCGCCCCGAGGCGCTCTATGTCCGCGCCCTATTCGCCCTGGAGCAGCAGGATTCCGCGGCGGCGCGCGAGTTGCTCGGGCGCATCCCGCCGGCCCAGCGCACTCCGGCCATGAACGGCCTGGCCGCCGATCTCGACTTCGATGCCAGGGTAGGCGCCGCCCGCGACCTGGCCCGCCGCGGCCAGCAGCAGGCCGCACGGCGCCAGTTGGCGGTCCTGGAGCCGCAAGCCGGCGAGCGCGCCGCCGCCCTGGGTGGCCTGGCGGCGGCCTATGCCGAGGCCGGTGACCCGGAACACGGGCTGCGCCTGCTGCGCGATGTCCTGGCCCGCGAACGCACGCCCGATCCCGCGCTGCGCCTGCAATACGGCGAGGTGCTGCTGCGCAGTGGCGCCGACGACGAGGTCAACGCCCTGCTGCACGACCTCCAGGGTCAGCGCCTGAGCGCCACGCAGCGCCAGGGCTATGAGGACCTGCTCTATCGCTACCGGGTGCGCCAGGCCGACCAGCTGCGCGAGCGCGGCGATCTGGTCACCGCCTACGACACCCTGGCGCCGGCCCTGGCCCAGCGCCCGGACGATGACCTGGCCAATGCCGCCCTGGCGCGGCTGTACCTGGCCAATGGCGACGCCGACAAGGCGCTGCGCCTCTATGAACCCCTGCTGCGCCGCGCCCCCGACAATCCCCGCTTGCAACTGGGTGCGGCCGATGCCGCCGTGCGCGCCCGGGACAATGCCTATGCCGAGCGCGCCCTCGCACGCGCCGTCACCCTGGCCGCCGACGACGTCGGGGTACTGACCGAGGCTGCGCGCCTCTATCGCGCCCTGGGCCGTGACGGCCGGGCCACCGAGCTGCTGCGCCAGGTGGTCGCCGTGGAGCGCCGCGACGCCGAGACAGTGCGCCCCCTGGCCAGCGCGCCGGCCAATCCCTTCGGCCCGCGCCGCGGCAGCGCCACCCTGGCCAGCCAGGCCATTCCGCCGACCGCCGACCAGTTGCTGGCGGCGGCCAAGGCCGCGCCCCTGGCGGACGCACCCGCCGCCCCGCCGGACAGCGCCGCCGAGCGCGCCCTCGTCGACCTGCTGCAGACCCGCAGTGCGCGCATCACCCAGGGACTCACCGTGCGCAGCAACGACAACGAGCGCGGCCTGGGCAAGCTCACCGACGTGGAAGCGCCGCTGGAGATCGACTTCCCCTTGGGCGACGTGCGCCTGGCCGTGCGGGTGACCCCGGTCAGCCTGACTGCCGGCAGTGTCGGCAGCGCCGCCCGCAGTCGCTTCGGTGGCGGTCCGGCCGCCACCCAGGCCGCGCCGGACGCCTCGCCGGGCAGCCAGAGCGACAGCGGCGTGGGCCTCGCGGTGGCCTACAG
>NZ_JASCON010000032.1:0-56048 GCF_029959585.1 Pseudomonas sp. PS02302 | reverse complement strand
AAAAGAAAGGGGGCGGCTTACGCAGCCCCCTTTCCTATAGACCTCTCGCGCGGCTAGCCGCGACCGACACGGCGATTGCGCCAGAGGGTGGTGAAGGGGCCGGAGACGGCATAGGCCAGAAAGCCCAGCAGCAGCACGCGCGGCGGGTCGGTGAAGACCACGGCGAAGACCAGCACGGCGATCAGGATGACCACGAAGGGCACCCGTCCTTTCAGGCCCAGGGTCTTGAAGCTCCAGTACTTGAAGTTGCTGACCATGAGCATGCCGGCCGCGGCGACCATCAGGGCTACCAGCAGCGACAGCTTGGAGCCCTGGATGCCGAAATCACTGAAGCACCAGACGGTACCAGCCACCAGGGCCGCCGCGGAAGGACTGGCCAGGCCGATGAAGTAGCGCTTGTCCACCGAACCGATCTGGGTGTTGAAGCGCGCCAGACGCAAGGCGGCGCCTGCCACATAGATGAAGGCAACGGCCCAGCCGACATTACCCAGGCCGCTCAGGGCCCACTGGAAGGCTAGGATGGCGGGCGCGACACCGAAGGCGACCATGTCGGAGAGCGAATCGTACTGCTCGCCGAAGGCGCTCTGGGTGTTGGTCATGCGGGCGACGCGGCCGTCCAGGCCATCGAGGACCATGGCGATGAAGATGGCGGCGGCGGCGGCCGAGAACCCGGCGGAGGCAATCTCGTATTGCCCCTGGATGAAGGCGGTCTGAGCCGCAACACCCTTGATGATCGAATAGAGACCGGCAAAGAGCGCCGCGGTGGTGAAGAGGTTGGGCAGCAGGTACACGCCACGGCGTCTGATCTTGCGCCCCTGGGCGTCCTGCGTCTCCTCGATGTGTTCATCCACGGGGATGAGGCCGTCGGTGTTGGTGTTGGACGGGGTTTCTTCGGGACGCTCGCTCATGGATTTTCCTTGGGCATTACCTGACGGATTGGACTGACCTCTTGAGGATAGGGTTCAGCCTAACCTCCCATGCTAAGGCATTGCCGGGGTCGTGGGCAGTGCAATAAAAAACGCGGCCGAAGCCGCGTCTTTACTGTTCGTTACAGGGCAGATGCCCTGCCCGATCAGTTCTTGGTCTTGTCGACGATCTTGTTCGACGCGATCCAGGGCATCATGGCCCGCAGCTTTTCGCCGACCTGCTCGATCGGGTGAGCCGCGTTGTTGCGCCGGTAGGCGGTCATGGAGGCGTAGTTGGACGCGCCCTCGGCCACGAACATCTTGGCGTACTCGCCGTTCTGGATGCGCTTGAGCGCATTCTTCATGGCGGCGCGCGACTCGGCGTTGATCACCTCAGGGCCGGTCACGTACTCGCCGTACTCGGCGTTGTTGGAGATCGAGTAGTTCATGTTGGCGATGCCGCCTTCGTACATGAGGTCGACGATCAGCTTCAGTTCGTGCAGGCACTCGAAGTAGGCCATTTCCGGCGCGTAGCCGGCTTCGACCAGGGTTTCGAAACCGGCCTTGACCAGCTCGACCGCACCACCGCACAGCACGGCCTGTTCGCCGAACAGGTCGGTTTCGGTCTCGTCCTTGAAGGTGGTCTCGATGATGCCGGTACGGCCGCCGCCGACGCCGCAGGCGTAGGACAGAGCGACGTTCTTGGCATTGCCGGATGCGTCCTGGTGAACGGCGACCAGATCAGGGATGCCGCCACCCTTGACGAACTCGGAGCGCACGGTGTGACCCGGGGCCTTGGGCGCGATCATGATGACGTCCAGGTCAGCGCGGGGCACGACCTGGTTGTAGTGGATGGCGAAACCGTGGGCGAAGGCCAGGGTGGCACCCTGCTTCAGGTTCGGCTCGATTTCGTCCTTGTACAGCTTGGACTGGAATTCGTCGGGGGTCAGGATCATGACCACGTCGGCGGAGGCAACAGCGTCCTTGACCGGCTTGACGGTCAGGCCATGGGCCTCGGCCTTGGCCACGGTGGCCGAGCCGCTGCGCAGACCGACGACGACGTCGACGCCGGAGTCCTTCAGGTTGCAGGCGTGGGCGTGGCCCTGGGAGCCGTAGCCGATGATGGCGACCTTCTTGCCCTGGATGATGGAAAGGTCACAGTCTTTGTCGTAGTAAACGCGCATTGCAGGTTCTCCTGGAAAAGGGGGTATCAGATGCTCAGGGCTTTGTCGCCACGGGAAATTCCGGTCACGCCGCTACGCACCACCTCGAGGATGGACGCGGCGCCGATCGCCTGGATGAAGCTGTCGATCTTCTCGCTGGTGCCCGCCAGCTGAATGGTATACACGCTGCTGCCGACATCGACGATCTGGCCGCGAAAGATATCGGTGGCGCGCTTGACCTCGGCGCGCTGGGCGCCGGTGGCCTTGACCTTGATCAGCAGGAGTTCGCGCTCGATGTGGGCGCTCTCGGACAGGTTGACCAGCTTCACCACCTCGATGAGCTTGTTGAGGTTCTTGGTGATCTGCTCGACCGTCTCTTCCTGGCCGATGGTGGTCAGGGTCAGGCGCGACAGGGTCGGATCTTCGGTCGCGGCGACCGTGAGGCTTTCGATGTTGTAGTTGCGCTGGGAAAACAGGCCGACCACGCGGGACAGCGCGCCGGGCTCGTTTTCCAGCAGCAGGGAGATGATGTGTCTCATGTTCAGGTCCGCTCCGTCTTGCTCAGCCACATGTCGCGCATCGCGCCATCCTTGATCTGCATCGGATAGACGTGTTCGGTGTTGTCCACGGCGATGTCGAGGAAGACCAGGCGATTCTTCATGGCGAAGGCCTCGGCCATCATCGGCTTGAGGTCTTCCAGACGCTCGATGCGCATGCCGACGTGGCCATAGGCCTCGGCCAGCTTGACGAAGTCCGGCAGGGATTCCATGTAGGAGTGGGAGTAGCGGCTGCTGTACTGCATGTCCTGCCACTGGCGGACCATGCCCAGGGCACCGTTGTTGAGGCAGACGATCTTCACCGGCAGGTCGTACTGCATGCAGGTGGAGAGTTCCTGGATGTTCATCTGCACGCTGCCTTCACCGGTGACGCAGGCGACGTCGGCGTCCGGGAAGTTGAGCTTGACGCCCATGGCCGCCGGGAAGCCGAAGCCCATGGTGCCGAGTCCACCGGAGTTGATCCAGCGATTGGGCTTGTCATAGCGGTAGTACTGGGCGGCGAACATCTGGTGCTGGCCCACGTCGGAGGTGATGTAGGCATCGCCCGCAGTGACGTCGTACAGGGTCTCGATGACGGTCTGCGGCTTGATGATGCTGCCGTCGCCCTTGTCGTAGGGGAACATCTCGCGGCCACCACGCCATTCCTCGATCTGCTTCCACCAGACGGCCTGGCTTTCGGCGTGGGGCTTCTCGCTCAGCTCGCGGACCACGGCGACCATCTCGGTGAGGACACTGTCGACCGGACCGACGATGGGCACGTCGGCCTTGATGGTCTTGGAGATCGACGCCGGATCGATGTCGACGTGGATGATCTTGGCGTTCGGGCAGAAGCGCGTGGCGCCGTTGATGACGCGGTCATCGAAACGCGCGCCCACGGCGAGGATGACGTCGCTGTGGTGCATGGCCAGGTTGGCCGGGTAGCTGCCGTGCATGCCGAGCATGCCGAGGAACTGGCGATCGCTGCCCGGATAGCCGCCGAGTCCCATCAGGGTATTGGTGACCGGCAGGTTGAGCAGGCGCGCCAGCTCGGTAAGAGCCGCGGAGGCGCCGCCGAGGATGACCCCGCCACCGGCGTAGAGAACCGGTCGCTTGGCCGCCACCAGCATCTCGATGGCCTTGCGGATCTGCCCGGAATGACCGCGTTGCGCCGGATTGTAGGAGCGCAGCTTGATCTTCTTCGGATAGACGTATTCGAATTTCTTGGTCGGATCGCCCATGTCCTTGGGGATGTCGACCACCACCGGACCGGGACGGCCGGACTCGGCGAGGTAGAAGGCCTTCTTGAGGACTTCGGGGATCTCGGAGGGGTGCTTGATGATGAAGCTGTGCTTCACGATCGGCCGGGAGATGCCGACCATGTCGGTTTCCTGGAAGGCGTCGGTGCCCACCATGTTGCTCGGCACCTGCCCGGACAGGACGACCATGGGGATGGAGTCCATGTAGGCGGTGGCGATGCCGGTGATGGCGTTGGTCGCACCGGGGCCGGAGGTCACCAGGACCACGCCGGCCTTGCCGGTGGCGCGGGCATAGCCGTCGGCCATGTGGGTGGCGGCCTGCTCGTGACGAACCAGGATGTGGTTGAGCGCCGGTTCCTTGAACAGGGCGTCGTAGATGTGCAGCAGGGCACCGCCCGGGTACCCGTAGATGTGTTTCACGCCTTCGTCGCGCAAGAAGCGGACGACCATCTCAGCGCCAGTTAATAGCTCCACGTATCACCTCATTCCACGCATGGCGAGCGCCCATTGGTGGACGCTCAAGGTTCGGTTGACTGCAAGGCAGAGCATGGGCGACGGTGGTCACCGACGATTCAGCTGCCTAGAAAGCCTTGTTGGAAGATTCCGATGAATGCTGGAGCTTCCACCCGACGCGAGGTAACGCGGTGCAGGGTATTTGACTGTGGCGGCGCGGGTAGGCACCTCATGGTCTGCCGAGCAGTCAGCTTTGGGCCGACTCGCTACAGCGAACTTTGGATTGTTCGCATTCGACCGGTGCAAGTCAAGCCGAAAGGTGCAACCGGGCGCAATCGGTCGTCGGCGATGAGTCGTGATGAAAAGGTCGACGTCTCCTCTTATAGTGAAGTCCTGTCCTCTCCCCTTCCAGGATTCCCATGCGCTCGATCTTCTGGCTTTCCGCCCTGGCTTTCGCCTGCAGCCTGTCCGCCCAGGCCGCGCAGGTCTACAAGTGGACCGACGACAAGGGTGTCACCCATTTCAGTGCCCAGCCGCCCGAGGGCCAGAAGGCCAACGAGGTGGACGTGAAGACGGCGCCGCAGATCAATGGCGCTGGCTCTGCGCCCACCTACAAGATGCCCAACGGTGCCCAGCAGCCGTCGGTGTCCAACGATGCCCAGCAGCAGGAGCTGGATCGCCAGGTGAAGGCGCAGGTGCGCGAGGAGCAGAACAAGCTGAAGGAGCAGTGCGACCAGGCGCGCCAGAATCTGGCGCAGCTGCGCAACAATCCGCGCATCCTGGTGCAGTCCGGTCGTGGCGAGACGCGGCGACTGAGCGAAGAGGAACGTCAGCAGCGACTGGCCGAGACCCAGCTGTCCATCGAGCAGAACTGCGGCAAGTAGCTCAGGGGCTTTCGATGATGCGGTCGAATTCGGCCAGGGACGCGAGCAGGGGCAGGACCGGATCGAGATTGCCCTGGTAGACCATCTCGGCCATCGGCCGGATGCCTGAGCGCGCCGGCAGGACCGCATCGCTTTCGATGATCAGCTTCATCCGTGGCACAAAGATCCATTGCAGCCACTGGGCGAAGCTCAGGGTATCGACGCAGAAGGGCTCCTGGCTGGCCAGGGCCTCGGCGCTGGGCGCCTGCGCCGACCACCAGCCGAGCAGGCGCAATTCACGCTCGATCTGCAGCAGCTGATCGGCGAGAGCCGGCAGGCGCTCGTCCATCAGGTACCCACCTGCGCCTTCTGCCGAGCCAGGGCGGCCCCGGAGGCATCGCCCTGGGCTTCACGGGCCTGGGCGATCAGCTGCCAGAGACTGGCCTGCAGGGCCGGACGACCATTGGCGTAGGTCAGGGCGCGACGGGCCAGTTGCTCGCCCTGGGCCGGATCGTTCTGCGCCAGGCGCACCTGGGCCAGGCGATAGAGCACCTGGGGCTCGCGCGGCGCGATGCGCTGGGCACGCTCCAGGCTCGAGGAGGCACCGTTGAGATCGCCACCACCCTGCTGTTGCTGGGCGGTGGTCAGCAGGGCCAGCACCGGACCGTCGAGTTGTTCGTCGGCAGCCAGGCCGCCACCCGTGGAAGTGCTGGCGGAGGGGATGCCCGTCGGCGCATTGCTGGCAGCTGCGGCGCCCTGAGTGGCGGGCGGATAGACCGGCTGCGAATAGCTGGGCTGCACCGGCGCCTGGGCAGGCGGTGCGCTGGGGCTGGACGAGGTGATCAGCGGCGCCGAGGCCGCCGGCGCGGCATAGGTCTCCAGGGGTGCGGAACTGCCGCCCGGCACCATGACGGTCACCCCGGCATCGGCCGGTGCGCTGGGCGCTGCGGCCACCGGGGCCTGGCGCTGCGCCGGCAGGGGCCGGTTGTTGCCCTGGCGATAGAGTTCGCCGTTGGACACCGGACCGCTGGAATCGACCACGGGGATGGCGCCACGCTGCGGCGCGGCGCAACCGGCGAGGAGAACACCGGCGATCATCACCGGCCAGACTGCTTTCGTCACCTTGGGACCTCTCAATTCAACCAACCCTTGACCCAATCCATGACCGGACTGCCGCTATTGCTGTTACCGCCAGCGGCGGGTGCGGCCGGCGCGCCACAGGAGGCGCCTGGTGGCGGCTCACTGCCGCGAATATAAGGCATCTGCACGGCATTGGGACACGAGGGATCCGTGCCGCGGCCGGTGGTGGCATCGACCCAGGCCTGGGTGATGTTTTCCGGCACCGGCATGTCCAGGGAGACCGGATCGGCGCGGCGCATGAAGTTGCTCCAGACCTGCAGGGCACCGGTGGCGCCGGTCAGCGGCGTCTTGCCGTTGTCGTCGCGACCCAGCCAGACCACCGCCAGCAGATCCTGGCTGAAGCCGGAGAACCAGCTGTCGCGGGAATCGTTGGTGGTACCGGTCTTGCCCGCCAGGTTCACGCTGGTGGGAATCTGGTTGTAGACCGAGCGGCCGGTGCCCTCGCGCATGACGCGCTGCATGGCGTACTGCACCAGGTAGATGGCGCCGGTATCGAAGCGCTGTTCGATCTGGAACGGATAGCGCTTGAGCGGCTCGCCATTGGCATCGAGCACGCTGCGGATGCTGCGCAACGGCGTATTGAAGCCGCCGTTGGCCAGCGTCTGGTACATGGTCGCCACTTCCATGGGCGTCAGGGCGCCAGCGCCGAGCAGGGTCGCCGGGTAAGGCGGCAGGGCGCGACTCACCCCCAGGCGCTCGACGGTCTTGAGTACCTCGGGCAGCCCCAGGTCCAGGCCCAGGCGTGCCGTGGAGAGGTTGTAGGAATGCGCCAGCCCCTGATAGAGGAAGATGGTGCCGTGCGCCTTGTGCTCGTAATTCTGCGGCCGCCAGACCTGGCCGTCGGCGCCTTTCACCGAGAAGGGCTCGTCCTGGATCAGGGTGGTCAGGGTGTACTTGCTGGGGCGTTCCAGGGCGGTGAGATAGACCGCCGGCTTGATCAGCGAACCGACCTGGCGCACCGCATCGAGGGCGCGGTTGTAGCCGGCAAAGCGCGGATCGCGCCCGCCCAGCAGCGCCTGGACCTCACCGGTTTCCGGATTGGTCACGACCATGGCCGACTCGACGTTTTCCGCGCCCTTGCGGCCGTCGATGCGCTTCATGGCCTCGCCCATGGCCGCTTCGGCCTTGGTCTGCAGGATGGGGTCGAAGCTGGTGAAGATACGCAGCCCTTCCTCGGTGAGGTCTTCGTCGCGGTAGTCCTGCTTGAGCTGACGCTTGACCAGGTCGACGAAGGCCGGGAAGGAACTGTTGGTCAGGCTGCCGGCCTTGGTGATGCCCAGCGGGCGGGCCTTGGCGGCCTCGGCCTCGGTGGCGCTGACCACGCCCTGCTCGGCCATGAGGTCGAGTACCAGGTTGCGGCGGGCCGTGGCGCGCTCGGGATAGCGACGCGGGTTGTAGTAGGACGGGCCCTTCACCAGACCGACCAGCAGGGCGACCTGATGCAGTTTCAGTTCGCTGAAGGGCTGGCCGAAGAAGTACTGGGCGGCCAGACCGAAGCCGTGGATGGCGCGCGAGCCATCCTGACCGAGGAACACCTCGTTGAGGTAGGCCTCGAGGATCTCCTGCTTGCTGTAGTGCAGCTCCAGCAGCAGCGCCATCAGAGCTTCGGTGCCCTTGCGGGTGATGCTGCGTTCGTTGGTGAGGTAGAAGTTCTTGACCAGCTGCTGGGTCAGGGTACTGCCACCCTGGCGCACCTGGCCGCTGGTGGCGTTGACCCAGACGGCGCGCGCGATGGACTTGGGCGAGACGCCGTGGTGATGCCAGAACTCGCGGTCCTCGACGGCCACCAGGCCATCGACCAGGTGCGGCGGCGCCTGGTCGAGCTTGATGAGGATGCGATCCTCGTTATGCGCCGGATAGATGCCGCCGATCATCAGCGGCTCCAGGCGGGCCACGGCGAGATTGCTGCCATCCAGGGCACTGACGCCGGAGACGGTGCCGCCGGCGAAGCGCACGCGGATCGCCCGGGCCGGCTCGACGCCTTCGTAGAACTGGAAGCCGCGGGTGTTCAGCTCGACCGTGGAAGCCCCCACGGAGACGCTGCCGGGGCCGTCCACGGTCTTCTCGCGGCGATAGCCGAGGGCATCGAGTTCGGTGAGGAAGTCGTCACGGCTGAGCTTGACGCCATTGAACAATTCCAGCGGCCGGGCGTAGACCTTGGCCGGGATGGTCCAGCGCTTGCCGGAGAATTTTTCCTGGACCACGGCATCCAGATAGATGCATACGCCAGCCAGGGCTACCAGCGCGACCAGACCAAGCTTGACTGCCCAGCCGGACAGACGGCGCCAGTCAAAGGTCTTGCGCTTGCGGGAACGAGAGGATCGGGGTCGCTTCATGGCGGCGCATTATACGCACTTGCCCGTTGGCCGACAGCGGCCCACAAGCGCTTCGTCAGCTGGGGTTCAAGGATGCCCCTTCCCGGTGCCGTGGCTTGCGTGGACCGCCCTGGCAGCGATAATGCCGCCATCCATTTCCTACAAGGACCGCCCGTGAGCCAGCTCCTGATTTCCGCCCTGCAGAACCCGGCGCTCTATCCCCATCCCACCTCGGCGTTCCGGGTGATCGAAACCCATATTTCCTGGGTCGTGCTGACCGGCGAGGTCGCCTACAAGATCAAGAAGCCGGTGAATTTCGGCTTCCTCGACTTCACCGACCTGGAGGCCCGCGGCCACTTCTGCCGGGAGGAGCTGCGCCTCAATCAGCGCCTGACCCGCGATCTCTACCGGGACGTGGTGGCCATCACCGGCAGCGAAGGTGCCCCCGAGCTGGATGGCAGCGGACCGGTGATCGAATACGCCCTGCGCATGCGCGAATTCCCCCAGAGCCAGCTGCTCAGCGAAGTGCAGCAGCGCGGCGAACTGACCGAGGCGCACATCGATGCCCTGGCCGCCCAGATCGCCCGCTTCCACCTGGCAGCGCCCCAGGTGGCGACCGAGCATCCGCTGTGCACCCCGGACGCCGCCATGGCGCCGGTGCGGCAGAATTTCGAGCAGATCCGCGCCATGCTCGGCGAGGCGGCCGACCTCAAGCAGCTCGACCAGCTGGAAGCCTGGGCCGAAGCCAGCTACGCCCGCCTGCTGCCGCTGTTCGAGGCCCGCTGCCGGGACGGCTTCATCCGCGAATGCCACGGCGACATCCACCTGGCCAACGCCACCCTGCTCGACGGCGAGGTGGTGCTGTTCGACTGCATCGAGTTCAACGAGCCCTTCCGCCTGACCGACACCATGGGCGATGCCGGCTTCCTGGCCATGGACCTGGAAGACCGGGGTCTCAAGGCGCTGAGCAACAGATTCGTCAACGCCTACTTCGAGGCGACCGGCGACTATGCCGGTCTTGCCCTGCTCGACTTCTACAAGGCCTATCGCGCCATGGTGCGCGCCAAGATCGCCCTGTTCCGCCTGGGCCAGGCCGAGGAGCCGGCGCTGCGGGCCGAGATCCTCGCCAGCTATCGCAGCTACACGGCCCTGGCCGAGGGCTACACCCAGGTGCCCCAGCCCTTCGCGGCGGTAATGCATGGCGTCTCGGGCATCGGCAAGAGCACCGTGGCCCTGGCCCTGGTCGAGGCGCTCGGCGCCATTCGGCTGAGATCCGATATCGAGCGCCAGCGCCTCTATGTCGACAGCGACGAGGCCACCCGCTACAGCGCCGCAGCCGGCGAAGCCACCTATGCGCGACTGCATGAGATCGGAGCCCAGGTGCTGGCGGCCGGCTATCCGCTGGTGCTCGACGCCACCTATCTCAAGCAGGCCCAGCGCGCCGCGGCCCAGGCCCTGGCCGAAGCCCAGGCCGCCCCCCTGCTGATCATCGACTGCCAGGCGGACGACGAACTCATCGCCCGCTGGCTGCAGGAGCGCCAGGCCGAGGGGACCGACCCTTCCGAAGCCACCCTCGCGGTGGTGGCAGCCCAGCGCCAGGCGCAGGATCCGCTCGAACCCGCCGAACAGGATCGGGCACTGGTGGTGGAACTGGAGCGCGCGGGACAGCTGGAAGCCCTGCCGGCTCGACTGCTGCGCCGCCTGGGTCGCGCGTCGGTCTGACCGCGACCTCCGGGGAGGCAGAACAAGCGTTCCGTCACAGCTCGTGGAGTTGTGGATTTACGGTCGCCGACGAGCGGCTTATCGTGCGACCCACGTCACAACCTCTGCGTAACAAGAAGGAATTGGCACCATGTACCTCATCGGCGATCAGCCTCCCTATGTCGATCAGCTGCGTCAGGCGCTGCAGGCCATTCCGGCGCGGCTGGTCAGTGGTGTAGCGCCGAGTCGGCAGCCGCTGCAGCTGAGTCCTGCCGCTCTGCTGCAGGACTGGATGCGCAATGACGAGGTCTATCTGATCCAGCGCGGCCCGCTGCGGGTGGTACTGGATCAGCGGGCGCTGTTCCAGCTCGGCGAGGGCGATCTGATCGGCCTGGGGCGCACCCTGGATCTGCCGATCCTCAACTACGAGAGCGAGGCCGACGTGCGGGTGCTGCCCTATGACCGCGAGACCTTTCTCGCGGCGGCCACCGCCACGCCGGTCCAGCGCGATGCCCTGCTCAGGTACATGCTGGGCCAGCAGTCGCTGCTGGCCCAGGCGCTGATCCGGCTCAAGCCGCCGGTCACCCAGCCGGCGACCGGCTTCCGTCGCTATGCCGCCGGCGAGGTCATCATCCGCCAGGGCGACTCCGCCGAGCATGTCTTCGTCATCACCGAAGGCCATGCCGAAGCCTGGGTGGATGGCTGCAAGGTCGGCGAGGTCTGCCAGGACGAGATCGTCGGCGCCCTGGCGGTCTTCACCCATACGCCGCGTACCGCCAGCGTCATCGCCAAGACAGTCTGCACCGTGCTGGTGATTCCCCAGGATCAGTTCGTCTCGCTGATGGAAACCACTCCACGCATCGCCCACAGCCTGATCGAGAACATGGCGCGCCATATCGACACGCTGAACAAGGAAGTCACCCGCCTGCGCACTGCCCCGGAGCGCCCCCCTGGCAGTAATTAAGAAATATTCTCGAATACGCTTGACGATGGAATGAGAATTGTTATTATTCAACTCAGCCGGTCGCGAGATCGGTCGATAACTGGAGGTCCAGCAGTGGTCTTCGGGTTATCTCCTCATCAGGCTAATCACGGTTTTGGACCCGGCTCTGCCGGGTCTTTTTTTGTCCGGAATCTGGCGCTAGCGGCGATCCAGTACGGCTGGCACAGCATCAGCCGGCCGCTCCTCCCCCAGAACATAGGCCGCCTGCAGTTGCCGGGCAGCCCGCGCGGCACGGTGGGCGTCGCCGGCATGGATCACACCCAGGGGCCGATTCTCGTCGACCCACTCGCCGGGCAGTGCCAGGCCGGCCAGGCCCACCGCAGGATCCACCTCATCCTCCGGACGTTGCCGCCCGCCACCCAATTCGACCACCAGCAGACCAAGGGCACGGGTATCGACCTGCTGCACCCAGCCCGGTCGCTCCGGATGGACAGCGCGCACCGTCGCTGCCCGGGGCAGATGCTGCCAGGGCCGCTCGGTCAGGTCGGACGGGCCGCCCAGGGCCAGGTTCATCGCCGCGAAACGCGCCAGGGCGGCGCCGCTCTGCCAGGCCTCCAGCACCAGGCGCGCGGCGGTGGCGGCATCCCCGGCCAGTCCGGCCAATTGCAGCGTCTCCTCGGCCAGCGCCTGGATCACCTGCCAGAGGCGCGCGCTGCGCACCTCGCCGGCCAGCAGGGCGATGGCCTCTTCCACCTCCAGGGCATTGCCGGCGCTGCGCGCCAGGGGCTGGCCCATGTCGGTGACGAGGGCGCGGGTACGGACCCCTGCCGCTTCGGCGACCGCGACGATGCTGTCGGCCAGGCGCAGGGCGGCTTCCTGCTCGGCCATGAAGGCGCCGCCGCCGGTCTTGACGTCCATGACCAGCACGTCCAGGCCGGCGGCCAGTTTCTTGGCCAGGATGGAGGCGGTGATCAGGTCCACCGATTCCACCGTGGCGGTGACGTCGCGGATGGCATAGAGGCGGCGATCGGCCGGGGCCAGATCGGCGTCCGGACCGACGATGGCGCAACCCACCTCGGCCACCACCTGGCGAAAGCGCGCCAGGCCAGGACGGATACGATAGCCGGGGATGCTCTCCAGCTTGTCGAGGGTGCCGCCGGTATGGCCCAGGCCGCGCCCGGAGATCATCGGCACATGGCAGCCACAGGCGGCGAGCAGCGGCGCCAGCACCAGGCTGGTGAGATCGCCCACGCCGCCGGTGGAATGCTTGTCCACCACCGGCCCCGGCAGGTCCCAGTGCAGCACCTGGCCGCTGTCACGCATGGCCAGGGTCAGGGCGGTGCGCTCCGCAGCGGTCATGCCACGCAGCAGGGTAGCCATCGCGAAGGCGGCGATCTGGCCTTCGCTGAGGCTGTCGTCGGCGATGCCGCGGACCAGCCGCTGGAGATCCGCAGCGGACACCTCCAGGCCATCGCGCTTCTGGCGGATCACTTCCTGGGCAAGCCACATGGGCGGACTCCTTAGAAGTCTTCGAAGGCGCCGGGCAGCAGCTCGGCCAGGGTCCAGGTGCGGGTGCGCCCGGGTTCGCTGCCGCTGCAGACGATGGTCGCGTCGGGCGCCATCAGCTCCAGCAGCACCTGCCGGCAGGCGCCGCAGGGACTGATCAGGGGGACGCCCGGCGCGTGGATGGCCATGGCGGTGAAGCTGCGCGGCGGCAGGCCCCGGCTGATGGCGGCGAACAGGGCGCTGCGCTCGGCGCAGTTGGTCAGGCCGTAGGAGATGTTTTCCACGTTGCAGCCATGGATGACCTCACCCTCGGCGGTCAGCAGGGCGGCGCCCACGGGAAATTCCGAATGCGGACAGTAGGCGCGCTCGGCCGCAGCGACCGCTTCCGGAAGCAGTGCGGCGAGGTGCGCAGGCAGGTTGGTGCTCATGACAGTCTCCAGATCAGAATTGATAACCCACCCCCGCATAGTAGCCCCAGCCGTTGGAGCGACCCTCGAAGTCGCCCTCGCCGAAGTTCAGCTCGGTGCCGTCGCGCCAGTTGCCGCCATTGTGGAAGTGCCGCGCCGCGAACATGAAGCGCAGGTGGGTGAAGGCATAGAGCAGCACGTTGGTGGACACGGTGGCATTGGCCGTACGCCCCGGCTCGTCGCCCAGCTTCGAGCCGAAATCGAAGTTGGTGAAGCCGACATAGGTCAGGGAGGCGCCGTTGTCGAACCTGGCCAGTGGCCAGATGTACTTGAGCTGGGCCCGATAGCCGTCCCAGGAATCCTCGTTGGCGGCGCCATAGTTTTCCCATTGGCGGCGGCCGTACAGGTTGGCGGACAGCAGTACCGGGCTATGGGTCTCGATGTCGGTCCCGAAGCCGGCGTAGAGGGTGTTCTGTCGACTGGCCTGACTGCTGCCATGATCGTAGATCCAGTCGAAGGCCAGGTACCACTCCTTGAACGGCCCGAAAGCCAGCGAGCGACCCGTGAGCTGATCGAGGGAGATCCGCGGCTCGTGCTCCATGAACAGGGGCGAGCCGCGGTCCCAGACGCCGGAGTCGTGGCTGTTGCCGATGCTCAGCACCTTGGGCACGTCGATGTAGCCATAGAGTTCGAAGGGCCCCTTGCGGCCGAAGTACTCGTACTCCAGATAGACGTCGTCCACGGGCTGCGGGCCGAAGCTGATGTCCTTGCTGCCGATCAGGGTCAGATCCTGGTTGTACCAGGACGACAGATAGGGCGAGCGATTTTCCGTCTGTTGCGCGGCGGGACTGGCGGTCTCGCCCTGGGCGCTGTCGGTCGCGACAGCGGGAGCGGCCAACAGCTGAGTGCTGCAGCAGAGCAGGAGCGGTAAGGCGCCGAAGCGCACGCGACGGGGGCGGGAAAAGGTCATGAGAAGGGTTCCTGAGCGAAAGCCTTGAGAAGCCGCGGACAACGCGTGGCGGCGAAGCAGGAGCACGCCATGGTCATCCGCTGTTACGTTTTGGCGCACCCAGGCCAGCTGTGCACCATAAAGTGGACCGGATGGTCCAATCGGCATCGACCTAGAGGCCGATGAAAAAGCCGGCCAGGGCCGCGCTCATCAGGTTGGCCAGGGTGCCGCCGAGCATGGCGCGCAGGCCCAGCTGCGCCAGTTCGTGACGCCGCTGCGGGGCGATGCCGCCCAGGCCGCCGAGCTGGATGGCGATGGAGGAGAGATTGGCGAAGCCGCACAGGGCGAAGGTGACGATGACCTGGGTGTGCGCCGACAGCGGCTGGACGCCAGCCGCCGCCGACTTGACCGGGTCCAGGTAGGTCGAGAGGTCGGCATAGGCGACGAATTCGTTGAGCACCAGCTTCTGGCCGATGAAGCCACCGGCCTGCACCGCCTCGTTCCAGGGCACCCCGATGAGGAAGGCCACCGGCGCCAGCAGATAGCCCAGCACCAGTTGCATGCTCAGTTGCGGCACGCCGAACCAGGCGCCGCACCAGCCGAGGATGCCGTTGAGCAGGGCGATCAGGGCGATGAAGGCCAGCAGCATGGCACCGACCGCCAGGGCGATGCGCAGGCCGACCTGGGCGCCTTCGGCGGCCGCATCTATGACGTTGGCCGGACGCTCCTCCCCTTCCCCCAGGGTCTTCATGGCCTGGTCGCGCGGCTGCTCGGTCTCCGGCTCCATCAGCTTGGCCATCAGCAGTCCGCCCGGGGCGGCCATGAAGCTGGCGGCGATCAGGTACTTGAGCTCCACGCCCATGCCGGCGTAGCCCAGCAGCACCGAACCGGCCACCGCGGCGAACCCGCCAACCATGATGGCGAACAGCTCCGAGCGGGTGAGATCGGCGATGAAGGGCCGTACCACCAGCGGCATTTCCGACTGACCGAGAAACAGCGTCGCGGTGACCGTGGTGGATTCCACCCGGCTGGTGCCGAGTAGGGCGTGCAAGGCCCCGCCCACCACACGGATGATCCAGCCCATGATGCCCAGGTAGTAGAGCACCGCGATCAGACTGCCGAAGAACACGATCAGAGGCAGCACCCGCACGGCGAAAACGAAGCCGCCGTTACCGAAGTACTCGAACATCCTCGGTCCGGCGAGACCGCCGAAGAGGAATTCGATGCCCTTGTCGGCATAGAGCTGCAGCGAAGAGACGGCTCCGGAGACGCTGCCGAGCACCTGCTGGCCCCAGGGAATGTAGAGGACGAACAGGCCGAGTCCTGCCTGCAACAGAAAGGCCGCGAGCACGGTACGCACGCGAATGGCGCGGCGCTGGCGGGAAAAGAGGATGGCGATGGCCACCAGCAACAGCATGCCCAGCACAGAGATCATCAAGAGACTCCTGACAGGATCGCCCGATAGCGGCGATCGATGGGCGATATCCGTAAGCAAGGCGCCTGCCAGATCCTGTCCGGGCGATCAGCTTTTTGTGACTGCTCAGTCAGCGAGGCGTAGCGGTCGGTCCAGCTGCAGACCCGCGGGCGAGAGCCGTGCCCCATAAGCCAGCACCTGCACGCCCTGCCGGCGGGCTTCGCCCAAGGCCAGGGCATAGGCGGCATCGATCTCCGCCGCCGGGCGCACCGCCTCGATACCGTCGAGCAGCACGCAATAGAGCAGTACCGCCCGCTCGCCAGCCGCGGCCAGGGCCGCCAGCTCGCGCAGATGGCGGGTCCCGCGGGTGGTCACGGCATCGGGAAAGGCGGCGACCGTGGTGTCGGCAAAACCCAGGGTGACGCTCTTCACCTCCAGGTACAGCGGCCCCGCGGGATACTCCAGGCGGAAATCGGCGCGACTGTTCTCCAGGCCGTAGGCCACCTCCCGGCGCAGGGCAGTGAAGCCGGCCAGCTCGGGAATGCCACCCGCCAGCAGGGCCTCTTCCACCAGGCGATTGGCGCGGGCGGTATTGATGCAGGCCAGGCGCCCGTGATCCGTCTCGACCAGTTCCCAGGTGCCGGGCAGCTTGCGCTTGGGACCACTGGCCCGACTGAACCAGACGCGGGCTCCCGCCGGCTGGCAATGGCGCATGGACCCGGTATTGGGACAGTGCAGGGTCAGTACCTCGCCGCTGGCGGTCTCGATGTCGGCGAGAAAGCGCTTGTAGCGGCGCAGCAGGCGACCTTCCTCCAGGGGCGGATCGAATCTCACCGGGCCCTCCAGCGCTGCAGGCCCTGGGCGATGCGAGCGACGGCCTCTTCCAGGCGCGGCAGCGACTGGGTGTAGGCGAAGCGCACATGGGTGTCGGCGCGGTAGCGACCGAAGTCCAGGCCGGGGGTGATGGCCACGTGCTCGGTCTCCAGCAGGAACTGGCAGAAGGCAAAGGCATCGCCGCCGAAGGCGGAGATGTCGGCATAGAGATAGAAGGCGCCCTGGGGCTCGACGGCGATTTCGAAGCCCAGGCCACGCAGCGCCGGCAGCAGGTAGTCGCGACGGCGGGCGAATTCGGCGCGCCGCTCTTCGAAGATGGCCATGGCCGCCGGGGTGAAACAGGCCAGGGCGGCCTGCTGGGCCACGGTGGAGGCGCTGATGTAGAGATTCTGCGCCAGTTTTTCCAGCTCCGGCACGGCGGCGGGCGGCGCCACCAGCCAGCCGAGGCGCCAGCCGGTCATGCCGAAGTACTTGGAGAAGCTGTTGAGCACAAAGGCCGAATCGTCCACCTCCAGCACGCTGGGGGCGTCCAGGCCGTAGGTCAGGCCGTGGTAGATCTCGTCCACCACCAGGTGACCACCCCGCGCCCTGAGCGCGGCCGACAGCCCGGCGAGTTCATCGCGATCGAGCAGGGTGCCGGTCGGATTGGCCGGCGAAGCCACCAGGGCGCCGACGCTGGCCGGTTGCCAGTGCCGCTCGACCAGCTCGGGCGTGAGCTGGTAGCGGGTGTCGGCACCGACCGGGATCAGCTGGGCTGCGCCTTCCACCAGGCGCAGGAAGTGCCTGTTGCAGGGATAGCCGGGATCGGCCAGCAGCCAGTGCCGCCCGGGATCGACCAGCAGGGCGCTGGCCAGCAGCAGGGCGCCCGAGCCGCCGGGGGTGATCAGCACCCGCTCCGGATCCAGGTCGATGCCGTAGCGCTCGCCATAGAAGGCGGCGATGGCGCGGCGCAACTCCGGCAGGCCGCGGGCCGCGGTATAGCGGGTCTGACCGGCTGCCAGCGCGGCCTGGCCAGCGGCGACCACCGGGGCGGCGGTGGTGAAATCGGGCTCGCCGATCTCCAGGTGGATGACGTCGTGGCCGGCGGTCTGGAGCTGGTTGGCGCGCTCCAGCAGGGCCATCACGTGGAAGGGCTCGATGGCCTGGCTGCGTGCGCTGTAGGAATTGGACATGGACAGGGTCCGAACTTGTGGCGAAGGCGGGATTCTAACCAAGGCTTCGCAGGCCGGCACCCGCCGCGTCAGCAAGGAGCGGGAGGCCAGTAGTAGCGCCCCCTGGAAGCTTCTGGTAAGTTCGCCGGCTTGCATCCGCAGGGCGACTGGCCAGTCGAGAACATATTCAGCCTGGCGTCGGCATTGCGCGGGACGCCATCGGCAGCCACAGCCTCCAGGCGTTCCAACATGGAGAGGCCTGGAAACGCATCCAGCCTGTGGACAGGATCAGCGAAAGTGAGAGGGTCAATCATGCCCAGCGAAGCAAATCAGCAGAACAATCATCTGGCCCGTGGCTACGAACCCTACCAGCCTGCCAAGGGCGAGGAATACATGAGTGAGCGCATGCGCGCCCACTTCACCGGCATTCTGAACAAGTGGAAGCAGGAACTGCGCGAAGAAGTCGATCGCACCGTGCACCACATGAAGGAAGAGGCGGCCAACTTCGCCGACCCGGCCGACCGCGCGACCCAGGAAGAGGAATTCAGCCTGGAACTGCGTGCCCGCGACCGCGAGCGCAAGCTGATCAAGAAGATCGACGAGACGCTGCAGCTGATCGAAGACAACGAATACGGCTGGTGCGACTCCTGCGGCGTGGAAATCGGTATCCGTCGTCTGGAAGCCCGCCCGACCGCCAGTCTGTGCATCGACTGCAAGACCCTGGCCGAGATCCGCGAGAAGCAGACCGGGACCTGAGTCCTGCTGCCTCACCGACGAGGGCGCTACGGCGCCCTTTGTTCTGTTCAGATTTCGGTTTTTCCGGCATTCACAGGATGAGCTATGTCCAGGCGCCCCTATGTCGGCCGTTTCGCCCCCACGCCCAGCGGCTATCTGCACTTCGGCTCGCTGGTCGCCGCCCTCGCCTCCTACCTGGATGCCCGCGCCGCGGGCGGGCGCTGGCTGGTGCGCATGGAAGACCTGGATCCGCCGCGCGAGGTCCCGGGCGCCCAGGCGGCCATCCTCACCACCCTGGAGGCCTATGGCTTCGAATGGGACGGCCCGGTGCTGCGCCAGAGCGAGCGCCTCGACGCCTATCGCGCGGTCATCGCACAGTGGCTGGCCAGCGGGCTGGCCTATGCCTGCGACTGCTCGCGCAAGCAGCTCGAAGGCAGTGGCGGGCGCTACCCCGGCTCCTGCCGCAATCGCGGGCTGCCGGCGACGGACGCCGCCCTCCGCATCCGCGTCCCTGAGCTGGACTACCGCTTCGTCGACCAGGTGCAGGGCGAATTCCGCCAGCACCTGGGACGCGAGGTGGGCGACTTCGTCATCCAGCGTCGCGACGGCCTTATCGCCTACCAGCTGGCGGTGGTGATGGACGATGCCCTGCAGGGCATCACCGACGTGGTGCGGGGCGCCGACCTGCTGGATTCCACGCCGCGCCAGCTCTATCTGCAGGAATTGCTCGGCCATCCGGCGCCGCGCTATCTGCACGTGCCGCTGCTGATCCAGCCCGATGGCCACAAGCTGGGCAAAAGTTACCGCTCGCCACCGCTGCCAGCCGAACAGGCCGGCGCCCTGCTGGTACGCGCCCTGCGTACCCTGGGCCAGCCAACCCAGCCAGCGCTGGCCGAGGAGCCCCCGCCCCGGGTGCTGGCCTGGGGCGTCGCCCACTGGGACGCCACGCTGATCCCGCGGGTGCCCCACCTGGCCGAAGCCCAGCTGCCGGCCTAGTAGTTGGGCCAGAGTACGGGCGTGACCAGTTCCAGCAGGTGCCCGTCCGGATCGCGGAAATACAGGCTGATCGCGCCCCGTGGCCACTGGGTGCGTTCCTCGATGGCGACCTCGGCGGCTGCCAGGTGCGCGATCCAGGCGTCCAGTTCATCCGCCGCGATTGCCAGGGCCAGGTGCTGACAGCCCTGGGCGCCGTGAGGGGGGATGCAGCCGCCCGGCAACCTGACGGGTTGCTCGGTAGTGCCCCGCTGGAACAGCAACAGGACGCTGGCGCCCACCGCATAGGCGGCCAGACGTTCGTCGGCGAACAGCGGCGCCAGGCCCAGCACCTCGTCATAGAAGCGTCGGGCCCTGGGCAGATCGGCGACATAGAGCGCGGTTTCCAGTACGGCCGCGAGGCGGGGCCTGGTCATCGAGGATCTCCAGCGGACAAGGATGCCTTCACGGTAGAAGCCTCCCTCTCCGGGGCACAGCGCTTTTGCTTTACCATGGCGCCATCGCCGTTCGGGAACCGCGCATGTACATCTACCGGTTGGTCCTGCTCCTCGTGGTAGGCATCTATCTGTTCTCCCCCGCCATCATGGATTGGTGGATCGCTCCCAGCGGCGCCTGGTATCGGCCCTACCTGCTGTGGCTCATTCTCATCGTGGTGACCTTCATCCTGCAGAGCCAGCGCGATGCCGACGAGCTTTAGTCTGTCCCAACTGGTCCTGATCAGCGCCGGTTACCTGCTGATCTTCTTTGGCGTCGCCTGGATGACCGAGAAGGGCTGGGTGCCGCGCCGGCTGGTGCGCCATCCGCTGATCTACACCCTGTCGCTGGGCGTCTATGCCAGCGCCTGGGCCTTCTATGGCACCGTGGGCCTGGCCTACGATTACGGCTATGGCTTTCTCGCCTATTACCTGGGGCTGTGCGGCGCCTTTCTGCTGGCGCCGGTATTGCTCTACCCCATCCTGCGCCTGACCCGCGCCTACCAGCTGGCGTCCCTGGCCGATCTCTTCGCCTTCCGCTTCCGCAGTACCTGGGCCGGCGCCCTGACCAGTCTGGGCATGCTGATCGCCGTGCTGCCACTGCTGGCGCTGCAGATCCAGGCGGTGGCCACCAGCACCGGCATCCTGGTGCAGGCCCGCGCCCAGGACGCCCCGGCGCTGGGCTTCTGCCTGCTGATCACCCTGTTCGCCATGCTCTTCGGCGCGCGCCAGATCAACTCCAAGGAGCGCCACGAGGGCCTGGTGGTGGCCATCGCCTTCGAATCCCTGGTCAAGCTGCTGGCCCTGGGCATCGTCGGCGGCGTCACCCTCTATACCGTGTTCGGCGGCCCCAACGGCCTGGAGACCTGGCTGCAGCAGAACCAGAGCGCCCTCTCCACCCTGCACACCCCGCTGCAGGAAGGCCCCTGGCGGATCCTGCTGCTGGTGTTCTTCGCCGCGGCCATCGTCACCCCGCACATGTACCACATGGCCTTTACCGAAAATCTCAGCCCTCAGGCGCTGGTCAGCGCCAGCTGGGGCCTGCCGCTGTTCCTGCTGCTGATCAGCCTGGCGGTGCCGCCGATTCTCTGGGGTGGCCTGGCGCTGGGTTCGCCGACGCCGCCGGAGTACTTCACCCTGGGCGTGGGCCTGGCGCTGGACAATCCGCTGCTGGCGCTGGTGGCCTTCGTCGGCGGCCTGTCGGCCGCCAGCGGCCTGATCATCGTGGTGACCATGGCGCTGTCGGGCATGCTGCTCAACCACATCGTGCTGCCGCTCTACCAGCCGCCCACCGACGGCAACATCTATCGCTGGCTGCGCATGACCCGGCGCCTGCTGATCGCCGCCATCATCCTCGGCAGCTACGGCTTCTATCGCCTGCTGCAGGGCCATGGCGATCTCTCCAGCCTGGGCATCGTCTCCTTTGTCGCCACCGTGCAATTCCTGCCCGGCGCGCTGTCGGTGCTCTACTGGCAGACGGCCAATCGCAAGGGTTTCATCGCCGGCCTGCTGTGCGGCCTGGGCCTGTGGTTCCTGAGCATGCTCATGCCGCTGGTGGCCGACATCAATCCGCTGCACATCGGCGTCTTCAGCTATCGCATCAGCGCCAGCAACTGGCACCTCGCCGCCGTGGCCTCGCTGACCGTCAACGTGCTGGTGTTCGCCCTGGTCTCGCTGTTCACCGAAGCCAGCGAAGAAGAGAAGAGCGCCGCCGAGGCCTGCGCGGTGGACAACGTCCGCCGTCCGCAGCGCCGCGAACTGGCGGCCAGCTCGCCCCAGGACTTCGCGGCCCAGCTGGCCAAGCCGCTGGGCGCCAAGACCGCGCAAAAGGAAGTCGAGCGCGCCCTGGCCGACCTGCTGCTGCCCTATGACGAACGCCGCCCCTATGCCCTGCGCCGGTTGCGCGATCGCATCGAGGCCAACCTCTCGGGCCTGATGGGCCCGCGGGTCGCCCAGGACATCGTCGAGACCTTTCTGCCGTTCAAGGCGGAAAGCGAGGCCTATGCCACCGAAGACATCCACTTCATCGAGAATCGCCTGGAAGACTACCAGTCGCGCCTGACGGGTCTTGCCGCCGAGCTGGACGCCCTGCGCCGCTATCACCGCCAGACCCTGCAGGAATTGCCCATGGGCGTCTGCTCCCTGGCCCGCGACCGTGAGATCCTCATGTGGAACCGCGCCATGGAAGAACTCACCGGCATCGATGGCGCCCGGGTGGTGGGCTCGCGCCTGAGTGCCCTGCCCGATCCCTGGCAGGACCTGTTCGAGCGCTTTCTCGCCGAGCCGGCGCAGCAGCACCTCTACAAGCAGCGCCTGCCCCAGGAACATGAGCAGCGCTGGCTCAATCTGCACAAGGCGACTATCGACGAACCCCTGGCGGTGGGCAGCAACGGCACGGTGCTGGTGGTGGAAGACATCAGCGAGACCCAGCTGCTGGAAGACCGCCTGATCCACTCCGAGCGTCTGGCGTCCATCGGCCGGCTGGCCGCGGGCGTCGCCCACGAGATCGGCAACCCGGTCACCGGCATCGCCTGCCTGGCGCAGAATCTGCGCGAGGAGCGCGAGGCGGACGAAGAGATCGACGAGATCAGCAGCCAGATCATCGAGCAGACCCGCCGCATCACCCGCATCGTCCAGTCGCTGATGAGTTTCGCCCACGCCGGCGGCCGCCAGCAGGCCCACGAACCGGTATGCGTGGCCGAGGCGGCGCAGGAGGCCATCGCCCTGCTCTCGCTCAATCGGCAGAGCGTGGACGTCGACTTCTTCAATCTCTGCGACCCGGAACACCTGGTGCAGGGCGATCCCCAACGGCTGGTGCAGGTGATGATCAACCTGCTGTCCAACGCCCGCGACGCCTCGCCGGCCGGCGCGCCGATCCGCGTGCGCAGCGAGGCCCATGGCCAGACCGTGACCCTGAGCGTCGAAGACGAAGGCAGCGGCATTCCCAAGGCCATCGTCAGTCGGCTGTTCGAACCCTTCTTCACCACCAAGGATCCGGGCAAGGGGACAGGGCTTGGCTTGGCGCTGGTCTATTCCATCGTAGAAGAGCATTATGGTCAGATAATGATCGATAGTCCTACCGACCCCGTGACCGGCCAGGGCACCCGCATTCGGGTACTGCTGCCGCGCTATCTCGGGTTGCCGGAGGCGCCGTGACGGACCCATCCGCCTGCTGGATGGATCTGCTAAAGCATTCGGAAGTCCAGACGACCGCGACAACACACGCTGCCTGGCGTGGGTCGTCTTGCCTTCCCGTAAGAGAGCGCACTTGATGGCCCATATCCTGATTGTCGAAGACGAGAAGATCATCCGTTCGGCGCTGCGCCGCCTGCTCGAGCGCAACCAGTTCCGTGTCAGCGAAGCCGGCTCCGTCCAGGAAGCCCAGGATCTCTACGACGTTCCCAGCTTCGATCTCGTCATCAGCGATCTGCGCCTGCCCGGCGCCCCCGGTACCGAGATGATCGATCTCGCCAAGGGCAAGCCGGTGCTGATCATGACCAGCTACGCCAGCCTTCGCTCGGCGGTCGATTCCATGAAGCAGGGCGCGGTGGACTACATCGCCAAGCCCTTCGACCACGACGAGATGCTGCAGGCCGTGGCGCGCATCCTGGTGGAGCGCGAGCAGCGCCCGCCGATGGCCGCCGAGGAAAGCGTCACGCCGGCACCAGCGCCGGCCACCGGCGAGATCGGCATCATCGGCAACTGCGCGCCGATGCAGGATCTCTTCGGCAAGATCCGCAAGGTCGCGCCCACCGACTCCACCGTGCTGATCCAGGGTGAATCGGGTACCGGCAAGGAACTGGTAGCGCGGGCACTGCACAATCTGTCGCGGCGGGCCAAGGCGCCGCTGATCTCGGTCAACTGCGCGGCCATTCCCGAGACCCTGATCGAATCCGAACTCTTCGGCCACGAGAAGGGTGCCTTCACCGGCGCCAGTGCCAGCCGTACCGGTCTGGTGGAAGCGGCCGACGGCGGCACCCTGTTTCTCGACGAGATCGGCGAATTGCCGCTGGAGGCCCAGGCACGCCTGCTGCGCGTGCTGCAGGAAGGCGAGATTCGCCGGGTCGGCTCGGTGCAGTCGCAAAAGGTCGATGTGCGCCTGATCGCCGCGACCCACCGGGATCTCAAGGGCCTGGCCAAGATCGGCCAGTTCCGCGAAGACCTCTTCTATCGCCTCAATGTCATCTCCCTGCGTCTGCCCGCCCTGCGCGAACGTGGCGGCGACGTCATGGAGATCGCCCGGGTGTTCCTCGCTCGCCAGTCGGCGCGCATGAGTCGCCCAGGCCTGAAGTTCGGCGCCGAAGCCGAGGCCGCCATTCGCCACTACAACTGGCCGGGCAACGTACGTGAACTGGAGAACGCCATCGAGCGCTCGGTGATTCTCAGCGAAGGCCAGGAGATCAGTGCCGATCAACTGGGCATCGACATCGAGCTCGGCGACCTGGAGCTGGCCGACAGCTACCTGGATCCGCTGCCGAGCACGGGACTGGGTAACGGCAATGGCGCCCACGAGCCCACCGAGGACCTGTCGCTGGAGGACTACTTCCAGCACTTCGTGCTCGAACACCAGGACCACATGACCGAGACCGAGCTGGCGCGCAAGCTGGGCGTCAGCCGCAAGTGCCTCTGGGAACGTCGTCAGCGCCTGGGCATCCCGCGGCGCAAGGCCAGCGCCAGTAGCGACGCCTCCTGATCCATACCGGGACGTGACAGCCTTGCACGTCCCGCGGTAACACCTCTCCAGTCCCTCCCCCATCCTTTGCAATGTGTTACCGCCGTAACAGCCGGCGGGTTCAGCGGTAACGAAAATCTGCCTGTAGCCCCTGAGCAAAAAGGCTACATTTTTCGCAAGACATTGAAAATAAAGGATTTTATAAAACTGGCACGGCATCTGCTTTATGTTCTCGTACAAGAACAATAAGAACGTACCCCAGCCATAACAAAAACAAGACGTAGCGACTCCAGCACAATAAGAACAAGCAGGCGGAGGCGTAGCTAACTGATCATTTTGGAGAAGAGTCGTCTAGCGGGATGGTCCGCGCGATGTCAGGCCAGAGAACAACAAAACTGCCCCGAGGCAGCACCCGTACCAGGCAGAGCAGGAATGATCCTGACGGCATCAGCTTCCAAAGTAATCCGTTTGCTCTTGGCTCTAGACTTCAGAGCCTTTCCGGCGGCAGGTAACCGCACGGAACAGACCACACAAGAAAAACAAGAGGTCTGGATAAACAATAAAAACAAAGCACGTACCACTTTGGGGGGGAGCTTCGGCTCCCCCAGTGCCTTTGACAGCCTCCCCTCCCTCGTTCAAGATCCCCTCCTTATCTATTGCGCAACGGTTCCCGCCGTGGGCCAGATTGCGTATAGCCGTCTCTCCGAACAGAAACTCGCATGCTGAAGAAGCTGATCCAGACTCTGCGCTCGCCCTTGCGGCGTACCCCGGCCGCGCCTGCCTTGCCCATCGAACTGCCCCGCAGTCAGCATGCTCTGGAACGAGAGCGCATCAGCCGCTACGCCCTGAGCGTCGTCGAGCGGCTGGAAAAGGCGGGTTATCAGGCCTACCTAGTGGGCGGTTGCGTCCGGGACCTGCTGCTGGGCTTCGAGCCCAAGGACTTCGATGTCGCCACCAGTGCCACGCCCGAACAGGTGCGGGCCGAATTCCGCAATGCACGGGTCATCGGTCGGCGTTTCAAGCTGGTCCACGTGCATTTCGGCCGCGAGATCATCGAGGTCGCGACCTTCCGCGCCAACCATCCCACCGGCGATGCCGAGGACGAGGCCCAGGGCTCGCGCCATGAAAGCGGCCGGATCCTGCGCGACAACATCTATGGCAACCATGAACAGGATGCCCAGCGGCGCGACTTCACCATCAACGCGCTCTACTACGATGCCAGCGGCGAACGCATCCTCGACTACGCCAATGGCACCCAGGACATCCGCCTGCGGCAGATCCGCCTGATCGGTGACCCCGAGCAGCGCTACCAGGAAGACCCGGTACGGATGCTGCGCGCCGTGCGCTTCGCCGCCAAGCTGGACTTCCAGATCGAGACCGCCACCGCCGAACCCATCAGTCGCGTGGCACCGCTGCTGCGGGACATTCCCGCACCGCGCCTGTTCGACGAGGTGATCAAGCTGCTGCTCGGCGGCAAGGCCGAACGCACCTTCGAGCTGCTCTGCCAGTACGGCCTGTTCGCCCCGCTGTTTCCGGCCAGTGGCGAAGCCCTGGAACGCGACCCGGAATACGCCGGCAGCCTGATTCGCCAGGCCCTGGCCAATACCGATACCCGCATCCGTGAAGGCAAGCCGGTCACTCCGGCTTTCCTGTTCGCCGCCCTGCTCTGGCCGGCCCTGCCCGAGCGCGTCCGTCATCATCAGGACCTCGGTCTGGCGCCGATTCCGGCCATGCAGGAAGCCGCCCACGACCTGACCGTGCAGCAGTGCCAACGGACCGCCGTCCCCAAGCGCTTCACCCTGCCGATGCGCGAGATCTGGGACATGCAGGAACGCCTGCAGCGTCGTCAGGGCAAGCGCGCCGATCAGCTGCTGGAAAATCCGCGCTTCCGTGCCGGCTACGATTTCCTCCTGCTGCGCGAGAGCGCGGGCGAAGAGACCGGTGGCCTGGGCGACTGGTGGACGCGCTACCAGGAGGTCGGTGACAGCCAGCGGCGCGAGATGATCAAGAACCTCAGCCGGGACGAAGGCGCGCCGGCCAAGCGTCGCCGCCGGGGCGGCAGCAGTCGCAAGCGGCGCACCTCGGATGCGCCCACCGCCGGCGACGAATGATGGAACGGGTCTATCTCGGCCTGGGCAGCAACCTGGCCGAGCCGCGGCGGCAGCTGGACGCCGCCCTGGAGGCCCTGGCCAGCCTGCCCGAGAGTCAGGTGGTGGCGGTCTCCGCCTTCTATGCCAGCGACCCCCTGGGTCCGCCCGACCAGCCGCGCTACGTCAATGCCGTCGCCGCGCTGGACACCGCCCTCGCCCCCCTGGCGCTGCTCGACGCCACCCAGGCCATCGAGCAGCAGCAGGGCCGCGTGCGCAAGGACGAACGCTGGGGTCCGCGCACCCTGGACATCGACATTCTGCTGTTCGGCGAACGGCTGATCGACGAGCCACGCCTGCAGGTGCCGCACTATCACCTCCAGGCCCGCGCCTTCGTGCTCTATCCGCTGGCCGAGCTGGCTCCCGCGCTGCACCTGCCCGACGGCCGCCACTTGCCGGACCTGCTGTCCACCTGCCCTTTCGAAGGCCTGGAGCGGCTGCTACCGTCGTCACTCAGCCGGTAACACAGCCGTAACACCGAGCATTGACTTGTGCCGGACGCGCCGGGACTATATCAGCCGTTTGCGCGTGGCCACCCCGCGCCCGCGGCGCCCAGACAACAACCATAGCGCCGTCCCACGAGGACCCCTTGCATGCCTGATATCAGCCTCACGACCCTTCAGGGGCTCAAGCAGCGCGGCGAAAAGATCGCCATGCTGACCGCCTACGATGCCACCTTCGCCCAGGCCGCCAGCCAGGCCGGCGTGGAGATGCTGCTCGTCGGCGATTCCCTCGGCATGGTGCTGCAGGGTCACGACAGCACCCTGCCGGTGACCCTCGACGACATGGTCTACCACACCGCCTGCGTCAAGCGCGGCCATGCGGGGGCCTTCATCGTCGCCGACCTGTCGTTCATGACCTATGCCACCCTGGAGCAAACCCTGACCAGCGCCGGTCGCCTGATGCAGGCGGGTGCGCAGATGGTCAAGCTCGAGGGCGATGCCTGGCTGGCCGAGCCGATTCGCCGCCTGGCCGCCAATGGCGTGCCGGTCTGCGCCCACCTGGGCCTGACGCCCCAGTCGGTCAATGTCTTCGGCGGCTTCAAGGTGCAGGGCCGCGATCCGCTCCGCGCGCAGCAGCTGCGCGAGGCCGCGCGGGAGCTGGAAGAAGCCGGCGCGGCCATGCTGCTGCTGGAATGCGTGCCCTCGGCGCTGGCCGAGGAAATCACCCGGGCCGCCCGGGTACCGGTGATCGGTATCGGCGCCGGTGCCGCCACCGATGGCCAGGTGCTGGTGCTGCACGACATGCTCGGCCTGGCCCTGCGCGGGCGCACGCCGAAATTCGTCCGCAACTTCATGGCCGGTCAGGACAGCATCCAGGCTGCCCTGGCGGCCTACGTCGCCGCCGTCAAGGACGGCAGCTTTCCCGCTCCCGAACACGGATTCTCCGCATGAAAACGGTCCATAGCGTCCGCGAACTGCGCGCCGCCGTTGCCGCCGCGCGCCGCCAGGGCCTGCGCATCGGCCTGGTGCCCACCATGGGCAATCTGCACGCCGGCCATATCGCCCTGGTGGAGACCGCCCGGCGCCACGCCGACTTCGTGGTGGCGAGCATCTTCGTCAATCCGCTGCAGTTCGGCCCCGGCGAGGATCTGGACACCTACCCACGCACCCTGGCGGAAGACAGCCGCCAGCTGAACGAGGCCCATTGCGATCTGCTGTTCGCACCGGCGGTGGCGGAGATGTATCCCAGCGGCATGGACGGCCTGGCCCGGGTGAACGTCCCCCAGGTCTCGGAAGGCCTCTGCGGCGCACGCCGTCCCGGGCATTTCGAGGGCGTGGCGACGGTGGTCACCAAGCTGTTCCAGATGGCGCAACCGGACGTGGCGGTGTTTGGCGAAAAGGACTATCAGCAGCTGGCGGTGATCCGCAAGCTGGTGCAGGACCTGGACATGCCCATCGAGATCGTCGCCCAGCCGACGGTGCGGGCCACCGACGGCCTGGCGCTGTCGTCCCGCAATGGCTATCTCGATGACGGCCAGCGCGCCAGTGCGCCCTGCCTGTACAGCCTGCTCAGGCGGCTCGCCGATCAGCTCGCCGCCGGCGCCGCGGTCGAGCCGACCCTGGCCGCCGGTGTCGCCGAACTGCAAGCTCAGGGGCTTAGGGTGGACTACCTGGAACTGCGTGAGCAGCTGAGTCTGCAACCGGCCGGGCCGGACACCTCGGCGCTGGTCCTGCTGGTGGCGGCCTACCTCGGCCAGACCCGCCTGATCGACAACCTGAGCTTTCGCCGCAGGGCCCGAGTGTGACGCAACCGAAGGTTAGCTCACCCGCCCCTGACTGAACCCTGGAAGCCCGGAACATACCGGGCTTTTTCATGCTCGAAGCGCGGCGCCACGACCGGCGTCTCGCGGTCACCGACTTTCTCTTGCAAGCCAGCGGCTTGTGGGGCACAACAGCAAACAAGAGCCACCAAGGAAAAGCCTACCCATGGAGTACTATCAACATCCTCTCGACGTGACCCAGCTCGCCTCCTGGAAAGCGCTGCAAGAGCACCGCAAGGCCATGCAGAATTTCCGCATGCGCGACGCCTTCGCCGCCGACCCGCAGCGGTTCACGCAGTTCTCCCTGAACACCAGTGGTCTGTTCCTCGACTATTCCAAGAATCTCATCACCGAGCAGACCCGTGAGCTGCTGGTGAACCTGGCTCGTGAAGCGGGCCTGGAAGGCGCCATCCACACCCTGTTCGACGGCGCCTACGTCAACTCCTCCGAACACCGCCCCGCCCTGCACACCGCCCTGCGCCGCCCGGTGGGCGACAGCGTCCAGATCGACGGCCAGGACATCATGCCCGAGGTGCACCGGGTCCTGAACCAGATGACCCAGCTGGTCACCCGCATCCACAACGGCCTCTGGCGCGGCTATACCGAGAAGCCGATCACCGACGTGGTCAACATCGGCATCGGTGGCTCCTTCCTCGGTCCGCAACTGGTCTCCGAGGCGCTGGTGCCCTTCACCCAGCGCGGCGTGCGTTGCCACTACCTCGCCAACATCGATGGCAGCGAATTCCGCGAGGTGACCTCCAAGCTCGCCGCCGACACCACCCTGTTCATCGTCTCCTCCAAGTCCTTCGGCACCCTGGAGACCCTGAAGAACGCCCAGGCCGCCCGCGCCTGGTGCCTGGCCCAGGGCTGTCCGGAGCCGGAGCTGCACAAGCACTTCATCGCCGTCTCCAGCAACGTCAAGGTGGCGGTGGAATTCGGCATCGCCGAAGAGAACATCTTCCCCATGTGGGATTGGGTCGGCGGTCGCTATTCGCTGTGGTCGGCGATCGGCCTGCCCATCGCCCTGGCCATCGGCATGTCCAACTTCAAGGACCTGCTGGCCGGCGCCTATGCCATGGACCAGCACTTCACCAGCGCCCCCTTCGAAGAGAACATGCCGGTGCTGCTGGGCCTGCTCGGGGTCTGGTACGGCAATTTCTGGGGCGCGACCAGTCACGCCATCCTGCCCTACGACCACCACCTGCGTAACTTCGTGAAGCACCTGCAGCAGCTGGACATGGAGTCCAACGGCAAGAGCGTGCGTCAGGACGGCTCACCGGTGAGTGTGGAGACCGGCCCGGTGATCTGGGGCGGCGTCGGCTGCAACGGTCAGCACGCCTACCACCAGCTGCTGCACCAGGGCACCCACCTGATCCCCGGCGACTTCATCGTGCCGGTGGTGAGCCACAACCCGGTGGCCGATCACCAGCAGTGGCTCTATGCCAACTGCCTGTCGCAGAGCCAGGCGCTGATGCTGGGCAAGACCCGCGAAGAAGCCGAGGTCGAGCTGCGCGAGAAGGGCCTGGGCGAAGCCGAGATCGCCAAGCTGGCGCCGCACAAGGTGATCCCGGGCAACCGCCCGAGCAACACCCTGGTGCTGGAGCGCATCTCGCCGCGGCGCCTCGGTGCGCTGGTGGCCCTGTACGAGCACAAGGTGTTCGTGCAAAGCGTCATCTGGGGCATCAACTGCTTCGACCAGTGGGGCGTCGAGTTGGGCAAGGAGCTGGGCAAGGACGTCTACCAGCACATCATCGGCCGCAGCGAAGGCAAGGCCGACGATGGTTCGACTCAGGGCCTGATCGACTACTTCCGCGGTCGTCACCGCGGCTGATCGATCAAGGTCCGCTCGGAAAAGCGCCGCTCTGCGGCGCTTTTTTCGTTTTATCGCCTCGCTGAACCCCGGCAGGCCATCCGCGGCCTAAACTAGGAGCACAACAACACCTAGAAGGAGCCGGCCATGAGCCAACGCTATCCCGTGCCCGAGAGCCTGAGTGCCCGCACCCACCTCGACGAAGCCCGTTATCGCGAGCTCTACCAGCGCTCGGTGGAACAGCCGGAGCGCTTCTGGAGCGAACAGGCCAGCGCCCTGCTCGACTGGTCGCGCACCTGGGACGAAGTCCATAGCGGCGATCTGCGCCAGGGCCAGACCCGCTGGTTCAGCGGTGGCCAGCTCAACGTCGCCTACAACTGCATCGATCGCCACCTGGGCGCTCGAGCCGAGCAGACCGCCATCCTCTGGGAAGGCGACGACCCCGCCGACAGCCAGGCCATCAGCTATCGCCAGTTGCACGAGCGCGTCAGCCGCCTGGCCAATGTGCTCAAGGATCGCGGGGTCAGGAAAGGCGACCGCGTCTGCCTCTATTCGCCGATGATTCCCGAGGCGGCCTACGCCATGCTCGCCTGCGCCCGCATCGGCGCGGTGCACTCGGTGGTGTTCGGCGGCTTCTCGCCCGAGGCGTTGCGCGACCGCATCCTCGATGCCGACTGCCGGGTGGTGATCACCGCCGACGAGGGTGTACGCGGCGGCAAGCGTGTCCCGCTCAAGGCCAATGTCGACAAGGCCCTGGCCAAGTGCCCGGAGGTCCACACGGTGGTCATGGTCGAACGCACCGGCGCCGACGTGCCCCGTCAGGAGGGGCGCGACCTGCCCTATGCCCAGGCAGTGGCCGCGGCGTCGCCCGACTGCCCGGCGGAGCCCATGGACGCCGAGGATCCGCTGTTCATCCTCTACACCTCCGGCTCCACCGGCAAACCCAAGGGCGTGCTGCACACCACCGGTGGCTACCTGCTGGGCGCCACCCTGAGCTTCAAGTACCTCTTCGACTACCACGAGGGTCAGGTCTTCTGGTGCACCGCCGACGTTGGCTGGGTCACCGGCCACAGCTATATCGTCTACGGCCCCCTGGCCAATGGCGCCACCACCCTGATGTTCGAAGGCGTACCGAGCTATCCCGATGCCAGTCGCCTCTGGCAGGTGGTGGACAAGCACCAGGTCAACATCTTCTATACCGCCCCCACCGCCCTGCGCGCCCTGATGCGCGAAGGCGACGGGCCGGTACAGCGCACCTCGCGCAAGAGCCTGCAGCTGCTGGGCAGCGTCGGCGAGCCGATCAATCCCGAGGCCTGGGAGTGGTATCACCGGGTAGTGGGCGAAGGGCGCTGTCCTATCGTCGACACCTGGTGGCAGACCGAGACCGGCAGCATCCTGATCGCCCCGCCCCCTGGCGCCCTGGCACTGAAACCGGGCTCGGCCACCCTGCCCTTCTTTGGCGTCCAGCCGGTGCTGCTGGACGAGCAGGGCAAGGAAATCGAGGGCCCCGGCAGTGGCGTACTGGCGATCAAGGCCAGCTGGCCGAGCCAGATTCGCACTGTCTATGGTGATCACCAGCGCCTGATCGACACCTATTTCAGTGCCTATCCGGGTTACTACTTCACCGGCGACGGCGCACGCCGGGACGAAGATGGCTACTACTGGATCACCGGGCGGGTGGACGATGTGCTCAATGTGTCCGGCCACCGCATCGGGACCGCCGAGGTGGAAAGCGTGCTGACCGAACATGCGGACGTGGCCGAAGCCGCCGTGGTGGGCTGCCCCCACGAGGTCAAGGGTCAGGCGGTCTATGCCTTCGTCACCACCAAGGGCGGGGTGACCCCGAGCGACGAACTCAAGGCCCGCCTGCGCCAGCAGGTGGCCGACGAGATCGGCAGCTTCGCCAAGCCGGAATTCCTGCAGTGGGCACCCGCCCTGCCCAAGACCCGCTCCGGCAAGATCATGAGACGCATCCTGCGCAAGATCGCTTGCGACGAGCTGGACAGTCTGGGCGATACCTCGACCCTGGCCGATCCTTCGGTGGTCGACAGCCTGATCGACGCCCGCCTCAATCGCGCGCCACAAGGCTGAACGCCGGCCCAAAGAAAAGCCCCGCCTAGGCGGGGCTGTTTCTGCGCGCAGCCTTAGTGGGCGGCTTGCATACGATGCTTGAGGTCACGCATGCGATCATGGGTCGCACGGGCCTTTTGCAGCTGGCTGCGCAGGTTGGCCTGGGCATCCGGGGTGGCGTGTTCGTTGACGGCACGCTCCAGCGCGTGCAGCAGGCGGTCTTCCTGCTCTTCCAGCTCGCTGACGTAGGTGACTTCTTCCTTTTCCTTGCTGGCAAAGGAGGTTTTGACGTCGGTGTAGTACTTGCGGAAGCTGCCGGCGAAGGTGCCTTGCTCGGCGGGCTTCTCACCCGCAGCCGATACCTGGCTGCTCAGGGCGCTGATGATCTCGGCCTTGCTCTGGGCGATCTCGGTGAACAGAGCCTTCAATTCGGGGTTCTTCACTTCGGTGAGGGCGTGCTCGTAGAAGTTCTTGCCGTCACGGGCGATCTCGATCAGATCGTTGAGGGTTTCGGTCGTGCTGGTCATGGCAGTTCTCCGGGGTGAAGGACAGGGGGTGATGGCAGCGCGCGGCGCCGCCATCGTGCCGGGTGTACCGGGCGTTCTTACTGGGCGGCTTTCAGCGCATCAGCCGACACGGCCTTGACGCCCTTGATGGCCTTGGCTTCCTTGATCGCCAGGTCGCGCTGGGCTTCGGTTGCCACGGTGCCGGACAGGGACACGACACCCTTGTTGGTCTCGACCTTGATCGAGGTGCCCTTGATGTGTTCGTCGGCCAGGAAAGATGCTTTCACCTTGCTGGTGATCCAGGTATCGGATGCGGCATCTTCGGTCTTGTCCATGGTGGTGTTGGCAGCCAGGGTCATGTTCTGGCTGGTGGCAGCAAAGGCACCGCCGGCCAGCGGCAGGCTCAGAACGGAAGCGGTGACGGCGGCGAGGGCGAAAGTACCGAAAGTCTTTTTCATGAGATGACTCCTGTTTTCCTTGGTTGTACTGCGCTCAGGTCCTGGCAGCAGCGACCTAGATGTAGAGCGCAACGGCCGCGCCGAATTCCGAAACTTGTTAAAGACGTTATTTATCAATGGCTTATGTAAAATAGGTGAAAGCAAGAAGCGGGCAAAATGCAATTGGCAGGTGGATAGGCCTGGTAATTTGCACGAGGTCAGATGACTCTTGAGCCTGGATGGGAAGAGCGGCCTGCCAAAGCACTTCACCCGATAAAGCCGGACTTATGGAAAAGATTTCCACGTGACCAGCTCAGAACTGCCATACCTTTATTCGGTCAAAGCTCAATTGAACCCGACACCTGCGATCGGGCCTTGAGGATCCGGCATGCGGCCTCTTTCTCCTGCGCGCATTGCCCTGGTTTATCTGCTGCTGAGTGCCCTCTGGGTGATCGGCAGCGACGGGCTGCTGTATCTGCTGGTTAGCGATCAGGACAGTGTCTATCTGTGGCAAACCCTGAAGGGTCTGGCCTTCATGAGCCTGCTGTCGCTGGTGCTCTATGCATTGCTGCGGCGCCAGGTCAGCTATCGCGAAGGCTTCATCGAAGAGCTGCAGAACCAGCGTGCCACCCAGGATTTCGTCCAGCGCCTGACCAACACCGGCGACTGGCAGCTGACGTCCGATGGCCGCCTGCTCTGCTCCGAACGTGCCCTGTTGATGCTGCGCCAGCCCAAGGGCAGCGATCCGCTGGATTTCGCCACCATCGCGGCCTGCGCCCGTGTCGATGACCGTGATCATGTGCACAGCATGCTCGAACGCCTGCAGCACATGCAGGGCCCGCTGAATTTCTCCGCGCATTTCGCCGATGGCCAGGACAGCTGGCGCTGGCTCAACTGGCAAAGCGACTTCGATGAAGCCGGCACTACGCGCGGTGCCCTGGTCGACATCACCAGCCACAAGCTGGCCGAGCAGGCGCTGCAGGACAGCCAGAGACGCTATCGCGAACTGGTCCAGCACCTGCCGCTAGTGGTCTTTGCCAGCGATCACCGTGGCCGCTGGCAGTTTCTCAATCCGGCCTGGGAAGCCCTGACCGGCCACCCCGCCAGCCAGCAACTCAACCACCCCCTGGATCAGGCCTTCCACCCCCAGGATGGGGCGCGCCTGCGCCAGTTGGTGGCCGATTTCGCCGCCGGTCAGCGCCTGCACTGGAATGGCGTGGTACGGCTGCGCCTGTCGGTGGAAAGCCATCGCTGGATGCAGATGGAGCTGCGCGCCGGTCTCGATGGCGAGATCCAGGGCACCCTCACCGACATTCATCACGACTACCAGGCGCAGCAACTGCAACAGGCCCGCAGCGACGTCCTCGACGATCTGCTCACCGGCCTGCCACTGGCGGAGATCCAGCAGGGCATCGCCCAGCGGCTGGAACGGATCTATCCGGAGATGCGCGTCGCCCTGTTGCTGGACGACCAGGGCGAGCATCTGCGGGTCGCCGCCGCGCCGAGCCTGCCGCCCGCCTTCCAGGCGGCGCTGGAAAGCGTGCCGCGCAGCCGCCACGACCAGGGCTGCTGCAGTGCCGTCACCACCAATGCCCCGGTGTTCACCATCGATGTCGAACTGGATCCAGCCTGGCAGAAGCTGCTGCCGGCCGCCCAGGCGGCCGGCATTCGCGGCGCCTGGGCCCTGCCCCTGCAGGACGAGCAGCAGCGCGCCGTGGGCGCCCTGGGCGTCTACTACGGAGAGGCGCGACTGCCCGAGACGGAAACCCAGGCGCTGATCACCGAATTCACCCGCCTCGCAGTGCTGGCCATCCGCCAACAGCGCGTGGTCCAGGCCCAACGCGCGAGCGAAGCGCGTTACCGCGGCATCTTCGAGCAGGCCTACACCGGCATCATGCTCAGCGACCTGGAAGGTCGCTGGCTGAGCGCCAACCACCACTTCTGCCAGATGCTCGGCTACTCGCAACCGGAATTGCTGCAGAAGGACACCGCCTCGGTGACCCATCCGGACGAGCGCGCCCTGGGCGCCACCCTGCGCAAACAACTGGTCGACACCGGCCAGGACCGCTACACCCTGGAAAAACGCTATCTGCATCGCAGTGGCCAGCCGGTCTGGGCCAACGTCACCACGCGCCTGATCCGCGACGACCAGGGGGTGCCCCAGTATTTCATCAGCACCGCCCAGGACATCACCCTGCGCAAGCAGCAGGAAGAAAGCCTGCGCCAGGCCGCGGCGATGTTCCAGAACAGTCGCGACGGCCTGCTGCTGCTCGACGAGCGCCGCTGGATCCTGGCGGTGAATCCGGCCTTCGCCCGCCTGCTGGGCGCCCAGGAAGGCACCCTGCTCGGCCAGCGGCTGGGACTGCCCGGCGGCGGTCGCCAGGACCAGCGTTTCTACCGCGAACTCTGGCGCACGGTGCGCCGCCAGGGCCGCTGGGAGGGCGAACTGCTCTGGCCGCGCTTCGACGGCACTACCTTTCCGGCCTGGACCGCTATCGACACCCTCTACCCCCGGGAAACCCGGCAATACACGGTCACCGTCAGCGACACCACGCGCCTGCGGGAGAGCGAGGCGCGCCTGAGTCACCTGGCGCATCACGATCCCCTGACCGACCTGCCCAATCGCCTGCTGGCGCGCACCCATCTGGAGCACGCCCTGGCCCTGGCCGAGCCACAGGAATACCTGGTCGCCGTACTGATCCTCGACTTCGATCATTTCCGCACGGTCAATGAAAGCCACGGCCATGCCCTGGGTGACGAACTGCTGGTGGAATTCGCCGCCCGCCTGCGCGCCCTGCTCAGCGAAGACATCACCCTGGCGCGCATCGGTGGCGACGAGTACCTGGTCATCATCGAGCGGATAGACCGGCCCGAATTCGCCGCCCAGATCGCCCAGGCCATGCTCGGCAAGCTGGAACAGCCCTTCCATCTCGGCGAGCACGACATCTATCTCAACGCCAGCATCGGCATCAGTCTCTTTCCCGACGACGGCGCCACCGCCGATGACCTCATTCGCAATGCCGACACCGCCATGCACCAGGCCAAGGACCAGGGGCGTGACACCTTCCGCTTCTATACCCAGGCTCTCACCGAGCAGTCGCGGCGGCGGCTGAATCTGGAGTCACGGCTGCGCACGGCGCTCAAGCGCGGTGATTTCGTCCTCTACTACCAGCCGCTGATGAGCGTCAGCACGGCCCAGACCATTGGCGTGGAAGCCCTGGTGCGCTGGCGGGATCCGGAGCTGGGCCTCATCCCGCCCACCGAATTCATTCCGCTGGCCGAAGAGACCGGGCTCATCGTGCCGCTGGGCGACTGGATCATCGAAAGCGCCTGCCAGCAGATGCACAACTGGCTCGCCCAGGGACTGGAACTGGAGACCCTGGCGATCAACATCTCGCCCCGGCAATTCGCCAAGCGCGACCTGGCCAGCACCATTTCCCGCGCCCTGGCGCGCAGTCGCCTGCCGGCCGAGAATCTGGAACTGGAGATCACCGAAGGCACCCTGATGAACAATGTCGAGGAGGCGCTACTGTCCCTGGCCACCCTCAAGACCCTGGGTGTGCGCATCGCGGTGGATGACTTCGGCACCGGCTATTCTTCGCTGGCCTACCTGCGCCGCTTCCCCCTGGACAAGCTCAAGATCGACCAGAGCTTCATGCACGAACTGCGCAGCGACAGCGGCACCCACAGCAGCCAGGCCATCGCCGCGGCCATCGTCGCCCTGGGCCAGGGGCTGGATCTCGACGTCCTGGCCGAAGGGGTAGAGACCACCGAGCAGTGGGACATCCTGCGCAAGCTGGGTTGCCAGCAATGCCAGGGCTTCCTGTTCAGTCCGCCGCTGCCGCCGGAAGAGTTCGAGGCCTGGTATGCCGAACGACAGAGGGCGCGCGCCTAGTCTGCTGAGCGACGAATGTCACGGTATTGCAATCAAAACCGTTCTAGACTCGGGTTTCCACTTTCCGTCTGTCCCCGAGGGTACCAGTATGAAGATCGTGGTTCGCCCCCTGCGCAAGTCCACCACCAGTGCCTGGCAGGTCTGCATCGACAAGCAGGCCATCACCTTTCTCAGCGAAGCCGATGCCCGCAGCTACGTGGCCACGCTGGAGGCACGCATCGCCGCGCCCCATCCGTTGCCGCTGCGTGAGGTAACCACGGCAATGGCAGCGCCGCTCTAGGCCGGCAGCACCCTGACCGGCCGTCCTCTGGATCACCCTGGCGCCGCCCGTTCAGCGACGGCCCGGGGCGGTTCACGGCCGTTCCTCGACAAACGACTGGCTAGCCAGCTATCGAAAATGTAACTTTTGCGGCGTCCGCCCCATCCTACCCCTAGGCCCTGCGTTCGCAGGGGCTCGCTGTCTGATGGATCTGGAACGCCATGCTCGAACTCGCTGCTGCCTTCATCTGCTTCACCTCGCTGCTCACCTACCTCAACTACCGCTTCGTCGGCCTGCCGCCCACCATCGGCGTCATGGTCATCGCGCTGATCTTCTCGGTCGGCCTGCAAAGTCTTTCCTGGCTCGGCTTTCCCGGCCTGGAACACCGCATCGGCGAATTGCTCGGGCAGATCGACTTCAACGACCTGCTGATGAACTGGATGCTCGGCTTCCTGCTGTTCGCCGGCGCCCTGCACGTCAATCTCAAGGACCTGCGCGACTACAAATGGGCCATCGGCGGCCTGGCGACCCTCGGGGTGATCATCTCGACGGTGCTGATCGGCTATCTCAGCCACTGGATCTTCGGCTGGCTGGGCTGGCACGTCGACATCCTCTACTGCCTGATCTTCGGTGCCCTGATCTCTCCGACCGATCCCATCGCCGTACTCGGCATCCTGCGCTCGGCCGGCGCGCCCAAGTCGCTGGAAACCACCATCGTCGGCGAGGCGCTGTTCAATGACGGCGTGGCCGTGGTGGTCTATTCGGTGCTGCTGGGGGTGATCCAGCTGGGCGAGGCGCCCACGGTCAACGCGGCGCTCTGGCTGTTTCTCGAAGAAGCCGGTGGCGGCATCCTGTTCGGCCTGCTGATCGGCTTCGCCTGCTACTGGCTGATGCTGAGTATCGAGCAGCATCAGATCGAGGTGATGCTGTCGCTGGCCCTGGTGATCGGCGGCTCGACGCTGGCCAGCCACCTGCACGTCTCGGGTCCCATCGCCATGGTGGTGGCCGGCCTGATCATCGGCAACCTGGGACGAACCAAGGCAATGAGCGACTTCACCCGGCGTTACCTGGACGGCTTCTGGGAGTTGATCGACGAGATCCTCAACGCCCTGCTGTTCGCCCTGATCGGCATGGAGCTGCTGGTACTGCCGTTCAGCTGGGCTCACCTGGGCGCGGCGCTGCTGGTGACCCTGGCGATCCTCTTCGCCCGCTGGATCAGCGTGGCACCGGTGGTGCTGCTCAGCCCGCACTGGCGCAACATGACCCGTGGCACGGCGCGCATCCTCACCTGGGGCGCCCTGCGCGGCGGGGTCTCCGTGGCCCTGGCGCTGAGTCTGCCGGCCGGTCCGGAACGGGATCTGATCCTCGCCCTGACCTACATCGTGGTGCTGGTTTCCATTCTCGGCCAGGGCCTGACCATCGGCCGGGTGGTCAAGAGCGTCACCGGCGGTGCCCCGGTCGCGCGCGACGAGCACCACTGATCCCCGGAAACGAGAAACCCCCGCCATGGCGGGGGTTTCCGGGCAACACCCGAGCGATCAGCGCGGCAGGTTGCGGCCGGAGAAGATCTCGCGCATCTCGTGCTTGAGACGCTGGGTGATCTGTTGACGCTGTCCGGACGAGAGGCTGCGGGAGGCGTCGCCGAACAGGTAGTTGTCCAGTTCGAATTCCTTGAGCAGCATCTTGGTGTGGAACAGGTTGTCCTGGTACACGTTCACGTCGGTCATCTGGTAGGCCGCACGGGTGTCCTCGGACAGGTAGTTCTGGATCGAATTGATCTCGTGGTCGATGAAGTGCTTGCGCCCTTCGATGTCACGGGTGAAGCCGCGCACCCGGTAATCCACGGTGACGATGTCCGAGTCGAACTGGTGGATCAGGTAGTTCAGGGCCTTGAGCGGGGAGATCACGCCACAGGTGGAGACGTCGATGTCGACGCGGAAGGTGGCGATGCCGTCGTCCGGATGGATCTCCGGATAGGTGTGCACCGTGATGTGGCTCTTGTCCAGGTGGCCGAGAATGGTCTCGCGCAGCGGGCCGGGCGACTCCTCGATCTGGCTCTCGGTCGGCTCGACCGGTTGCTCGGAGATCAGGATGGTCACGCTGGCACCCTGGGGATCGTAATCCTGGCGGGCGATATTGAGGATGTTGGCCCCGATGATATCGACCACGTCGGTCAGGATCTGGGTCAGACGCTCGGCGTCGTATTCCTCGTCGATGTACTGGACATAGGCCTGTTGATCTTCCGACGTCTCGGCATAGCAGATGTCGTAGATGTTGAAGCTCAAGGTCTTGGTCAGGTTGTTGAAACCATGAAGCCTGAGTTTGCTTTTCACGGTGGTAAAGCTCCCGTCGTGCGGTCTCTGACCGCGGTCCTGAGTGCCCGTCAGCTGCGGATTGCGCAAGCTGCGTAGGGCGGCGAACACCTCTTCGCGATGGCGATTGGCTGTACTTGTCGGGGGCTAGCCCCTTAAGAGCGGCGCATTATGCAGATCGGCAGCGGCTGGGGCCAGAGTCTGCCGGGCCCAGGTGATGAATTGATGTCGACGGGGAAGGGATGAAGCGGAGGGCGACGCCCGCACGGGCATCGCCTAAGAGCATCAGGCGAGTTCGACGAGTTCGTAACTGTGGGTGATCTCGACGCCGGCCCGGCCGAGCATGATGGAGGCCGAGCAGTACTTCTCCGCCGACAGTTCGATGGCGCGCTTGACCTGGGCTTCCTTGAGGCCCCGGCCCTTGACCACGAACTTCAGGTGGATGCGGGTGAACACCTTGGGCTCGGTGTCGGCGCGGTCGGCTTCGAGGAAGGCCTCGCAGCTTTCCACCGGTTGCCGCGCCTTGCGCAGGATGCTGACCACGTCGTAGCTGGCGCAGCCGCCCAGGCCGATCAGCACGGTTTCCATCGGCCGCACGCCGAGGTTGCGACCCCCGCTTTCCGGTGGGCCGTCCATGACCACCACATGGCCGCTGCCGGATTCACCGAGAAACATGGCCTCGCCTGCCCACTGGATGCGCGCTTTCATCGCTTTCGTCCTACTTATATATGCAAATGGTGATCAGCTTAACATGCTGGATGGCGTAAACTGGGGCGCAGTGAAGGGTTATTCAGCTCGCATTTAAGCTGCGCATGTTCTTATCCGGTCTTTGAATTGGAACCGGCGCAGCCTGTGCACGCACCGGTTCGGACCTCGGTGCCCCGACTCAGGTTAGTTTTCAACCTCAGGAATCAGCATGGCCGCTATCATCCCACCCGCGAAGTTACAGCACATCGACAAGCTGCTAGCGCACTGCTCGCGTCGCCGCTATACGGCAAAAACCACCATCATCTACGCTGGCGACAACAGCGAAAGCCTGTTCTTCATCCTCAAGGGTTCGGTGACCATCCTCATCGAAGACGATGAAGGCCGCGAAATGATCATCGCCTATCTCAATGCCGGGGACTTCTTCGGCGAGATGGGGCTGTTCTCCAAGGAAGGCAGCGAGCCCGAGCGCAGCGCCTGGGTGCGTGCCCGTACCGAGTGCGAAGTCGCCGAGATCAGCTACGGACAGTTCCGCGAGCTGAGCCAGCACGATCCGGACATGCTGTTCTCCCTCGGACGCCAGATGGCCGAGCGCCTGCGCCAGACCACCCGCAAGGTCGGCGACCTAGCCTTCCTCGATGTCACCGGTCGTGTGGCGCGCACCCTGCTCGACCTGTGCAAGCAGCCCGACGCCATGACCCACCCGGATGGCATGCAGATCAAGATCACCCGTCAGGAGATCGGCCGCATCGTCGGTTGCTCCCGCGAGATGGTCGGTCGCGTACTGAAGTCCCTTGAAGAACAGGGCCTGGTCCACGTCAAGGGCAAGACCATGGTGGTGTTCGGCACCCGCTGAGCCCGCTTAGCGCGCCCCTGCAAGCAGGCGGGGGCCGCTCCCCCCGCCCATCCTGGCCTCAGCGCTCGACCTGCGGCTGGATCTTCGCGACCCGCACCGCGGCGTTCTCGTCGACGGTCTTCTCGTCATTACCCTTGGCCTTGGGCTCGCCCACGACGAAATGGAATTCTTCGCCGTGCTTGACCGCGCCATAGAGCACCGCCTTCTCGATCAGCTCGGTACCGCGCAGATGCCGCAGCATCAGTGGATCGCTACGCAGATCGCGATAGAGCGCCAGGCACAGCAGCGCCATCACCACCACGAAGGGCAGCGCGACCACAATGGTCAGATTCTGCAGGCCGTTGAGCGCCGCGCCCGGGTTGTTCGGGTCGCCGATGGCCAGCATGATCGCCGCCACCGCCCCAGTGAGGGCACCCCAGAAGATCACCGTGCGCCGTGAAGGCTCGGTGGTGCCGCGCTCGGACAGGGTGCCCATCACCAGGGACGCGGCGTCGGCGCCGGACACGAAGAAGATCGCCACCAGCACCATCACCAGCACCGAGGTTACCGAGACCCAGGGATAGCTGGCCAGCAGGTCATAGAGGGCGAAGTTGCTGTTCACCGCACCGTCGACCAGGGTGAAGGCGCCCAGGCGCATGGCGTCGATGGCCGCGCCGCCGAAGATGACGAACCAGACCACGCTGACCAGACTTGGTACCAGCAGCACGCCGGTGACGAACTGGCGGATGGTGCGACCGCGACTGATGCGGGCGATGAACATGCCGACGAAGGGCGTCCAGGAAATCCACCAGGCCCAGTAGAACACCGTCCAGCTGGACAGCCAGTTGCCCATGGCCTCGCCACCGCTGGCGCTAGTGCGCGCCATCATCTCCGGCAGCAGGTCGATGTAGTCGCCGATGGCGGTGGGCAGCAGATTGAGCATCAGCAGGGTCGGACCGGCGACGAAGACGAACAGCGCCAGGGCCACCGCCAGCACCATGTTGGTGTTGGACAGCCACTGGATGCCCTTCTCGACCCCGGAGACCGCGGAGATGACAAAGGCCGCCGTCAGCACTGTGATGATGCTGATGTAGAGCATTTTCCCGGGTTGCTCGATCCAGCCGTTGTGTTCGAGTCCGCCGGCGATCTGCAGGGCGCCCAGACCGAGGGAGGCCGCGGAGCCGAACAGGGTGGCGAAGATCGCCATCATGTCGATGACGCGGCCGAGGGGGCCATTGGCGTGCTCACCGATCAGCGGGCGAAAAGCCACCGAGATGAGTTGCGAGCGCCCGCGGCGATAGGTGCCATAGGCGATCGCCAGACCGACCACGGCGTAGATGGCCCAGGGATGCAGGGTCCAGTGGAACAGGGTGGTGGCCATGGCCACCTGCAGGGCGGCGCTGCTCTGCCCCGCGGCGCCACCGGGCGGCGGATTTAGATAGTGCGACAGCGGCTCGGCGACGCCAAAGAACATCAGGCCGATCCCCATGCCGGCGCTGAACATCATCGCCACCCAGGACAGGGTGCGGAATTCCGGCTGCTCGTCGTCGCGCCCCAGGGGGATCCGCCCATAGCGACTGGCGGCCAGCCAGATGACGAAGACCACGAAGCCGGTGGAGGTGAGCACGAACAGCCAGCCGAAGTGGGTGATCACCCAGCCCTGGGCGGTCGAGGCGCTGCTGGCCAGGCTGGCCTGGCTGACGAAGCCCCAGATCACGAAGGCCAGCGCGGCGATGCTGGTGACGCCGAAGACGACCCAGTCGGTGGTGCCGGCGAGTCGCCGATCCCGGCGCGACTCCTCGGTCCGGGAGGGATCGGTGACGCTGATATCAAGTGTTTCGCTTTTTTCTTCCGTTGCCATGGTGCTTGCTTGCCCTGGTTGTGGATGGCCTGGTGCGGCGGAGCGCAGGCTCGTCCTGCGACAGCCAGCCGTCTCCGCGCCTCGCCACGGTTCAGTGAGTCGGAGGCCATTAACCGGGTTTATTCCGATGGAAACAAAGCCCTGCGTCGGCAGCGGGCACACCGAGGTCGTTCCCGCCGTTTGGGGAGCGCACGAGTCGACCTGGGTCACTGCGAGGGATAAAAAAAGGCCCCGGTGTCGCCACCGAGGCCTGCTGCGGACGACCGAAGGATCAGGCGTCCTTGAGCGGGAAGCGCCGCTCCGGAAAGAACAGGCGCTGCAGCTCCTGACCCGGCTCGTCGGCGCGCATGAAGGCTTCGCCGACCAGGAAGGCGCGCACCTCGTTGATCTCCATCAGCTCCACGTCGGCACGATTGAGGATGCCGCTCTCGGTGATCACCAGCCGATCCTGGGGGATACGCGGCAAGAGATCGAGGGTGGCTTCCAGGCTGACCTCGAAGGTGTGCAGGTTGCGGTTGTTGACCCCAACCAGCGGGGTATCCAGCACCGTCAGGGCGCGCTCCAGCTCGGCGCCGTCATGCACCTCGACCAGTACGTCCAGGCCGACGTCCTTGGCCGTGGCGGCCAGTTCGCCCATCAGGCCGTCGTCCAGCGCGGCGACGATCAGCAGGATGCAGTCGGCGCCGATGGCCCGGGCTTCCACCACCTGGATGGGATCGACGAGGAAGTCCTTGCGGATCACCGGCAGCTGGCAGGCAGCGCGCGCCTGCTGCAGATAGGCATTACCACCCTGGAAGAAGTCCACGTCGGTGAGCACGCTCAGGCAGGTGGCCCCGCCCAGGGCGTAGCTGTGGGCGATCTCGGCCGGCACGAAGTGTTCACGGATCACGCCCTTGCTCGGCGAAGCCTTCTTCACCTCGGCGATGATCGCTGCCTCCTTGCGCGCCACCTGGGCCTGCAGGGCACGGGCGAAGCCGCGTGGAGCGTCGGCGGCACGGGCCTGGGCCTCGAGTTCGGCCAGGCTGGTCCGGGCCTTGAGCTGGGCGATCTCCTCGGCCTTGCGGGCCAGGATCTTCTGCAACACGGTTGGCACACTCACGGGCGACCCTCCTCGCGATAGACGGATGTGAAATGGGCGAGCTCGTCCAGCTTTTCCCGGGCCAGGCCGCTGTAGAGCGCGTCGTGGGCCAAGAGTACCCCTTCGTGCAGGCTGTGGGCGAGATCCGCGGCGTAGAGCGCCGCGCCGGCATTGAGCACGATCATGTCGGCAGCCTTTTGCCCGGCCTCGGTCTTGCGCCGGCCGAGGGCGTCGCGGATCAGCGCCAGGGAGGCCTCGGGGCCGTCCACGGTGAGGCCGACCAGGGTCTGGCTCTTGATGCCCAGATCCTCCGGCAGCACCTGATATTCGCTGATGCTGCCGTCCTTGAGTTCGGCGACCTGGGTCGCCGCGGCCAGGCTGAATTCGTCCAGGCCGTCGCGGGAGTGCACCACCAGCACATGGTGGCTGCCCAGGCGCTGCAGTACCTCGGCCAGCGGCCGGCACAGCGCGGCGCTGAACACCCCGACCACCTGGTGCCGGACCCCGGCCGGATTGGTCAGGGGACCGAGCATGTTGAACAGGGTGCGCAGCCCCAGCGAGCGGCGCGGCCCGGCGGCGTGACGCATGGCGCTGTGGTGCGACTGGGCGAACATGAAGCCGACGCCCACCTGCTCGACGCAGCGGGCGATCTGCGCCGGGGTCAGCTCCAGGTAGATACCGGCGGCCTCCAGCAGATCGGCGCTGCCGCTCTTGCCGGACACCGCGCGATTGCCGTGCTTGGCGACCTTGCCGCCCGCCGCCGCGACCACGAATACCGAGGCGGAGGAGACGTTGAAGATATTGGCGCCATCGCCGCCGGTACCGACCACGTCGACCACGTGGTCGAGGGTCGGCAGCACCACCGGAGTGGCCAGCTCGCGCATCACGCTGACCGCGCCGCAGATCTCGTCGATGGTCTCGCTCTTGATGCGCATGCCCATGAGGAAGGCACCGATCTGCGCCTCGTCGGCGCCACCGGTCATGATCTGGCGCATCACCGCCTGCATCTCGGCGACGTTGAGGTCGAGTTGTCCACTGATGCGATTCAGGGCCTGCTTGATGTCCATCTAGCGCCGCCCTCCCTGCTGCTGGAGAAAGTTGGCCAGCAGATCATGGCCATGTTCGGTAAGGATGGATTCGGGGTGGAACTGCACCCCCTCGATCATGAATTCGCGGTGCCGCAGGCCCATGATCTCGTCCATGCTGCCGTCCGGATGCTGGGTCCAGGCGGTGATCTCCAGGCACTCGGGCAGGGTCTCGCGCTTGACCACCAGCGAATGGTAGCGGGTCACGGTGACGGGATTGGGCAGGCCGGCGAAGACGCCTTCGCCGTTGTGGTAGACCGGGCTGGTCTTGCCGTGCATCGGCTCGCGGGCTCGGACCACCTCGCCGCCAAAGGCCTGGCCCAGGCTCTGGTGCCCCAGGCAGACGCCCAGCACCGGCAGCTTGCCGGCGAAGCGTTCCAGGGTGGCCAGGGAGATGCCCGCCTCGTTGGGCGTGCAGGGACCGGGAGAGACGACGATACGCTCGGGCGCCAGCGCTTCGAGCGCCTCGACCGGGACCTCGTCGTTGCGCACCACCTTGACCTCGGCCCCCAGCTCGCCCAGGTACTGCACCAGGTTGTAGGTGAAGGAATCGTAGTTATCGAGCATCAGCAGCATGGAGGATTCCTCAGACGGACTGTTCGGCAAGGGTGACGGCGCGGAACATGGCGCGGCGCTTGTTGAGGGTTTCTTCCCACTCCAGCGCCGGCACCGAGTCGGCGACGATCCCTGCCCCGGCCTGCACGTGCAGCTCGCCGTCCTTGATCACCGCGGTGCGGATGGCGATGGCGGTATCCATGTTGCCGTTCCAGGCCAGGTAGCCCACGGCGCCGCCGTAGATGCCCCGCTTGACCGGCTCCAGTTCGTCGATGATTTCCATGGCGCGGATCTTCGGCGCCCCGGACAGGGTCCCGGCCGGCAGGATGGCGCGCAGGGCGTCCATGGCACTCAGCTCGGGCTTGAGCCGACCGGTGACGTTGCTGACGATGTGCATCACGTTGGAATAACGCTCGATGACCATCTTCTCGGTCAGGGTGACGCTGCCGGTGGTGGAGACCCGGCCCACGTCGTTGCGTCCCAGGTCGATCAGCATCAGGTGCTCGGCCAGCTCCTTGGCATCCGCCAACAGATCGCGCTCCAAGGCCAGATCGGCTTCTTCGGTGGCGCCGCGCGGACGGGTCCCAGCGATGGGACGCACGGTGATCTCGCCGTCCTCCACCCGCACCAGGACCTCGGGCGAACTGCCCACCACATGGAAGTCGCCGAAGTTGAAGAAATACATGTAGGGCGTGGGGTTGAAGCAGCGCAGTGCCCGATAGAGGTCGATGGGCGCCGCCTGGAAGGCGATGGACATGCGCTGCGAGGGCACCACCTGCATGCAGTCGCCGGCCAGGATGTAGTCCTTGATGCGCTGCACCGCGCCTTCGAAATCCTCGCGACTGAAGCTGGAACGAAAGCTCGGCTCCGGACCGGCCGGGGCGGCGAGATCCAGGCCGCGGCGCGGCACGATGGGCTGGCGCAGGCGGTCGAGGATGTCGCCCAGGCGCGCCTGGGCGGCGGCGAAGGCGTCGGTCTCGTCCGGATCGGCCAGCACGATCGCGTGGATCTTGCCCGCCAGGTTGTCGAACACCACCACGGCATCGGACACCATCAGCAGGATGTCGGGCGTACCCAGCGGATCGGGATTGGGGCAGGCCGCCAGGCGCCGCTCGACGTAGCGCACGCTGTCGTAGCCGAAGTAGCCCACCAGGCCACCGTTGAAGCGCGGCAGGCCATCCAGCGTCGGCACGCGATAGCGCGCCTTGAAGGCTTCGACGAAGGCCAGGGGATCGTCGCAGTGCTCGATCACCTCGACCTCGCGACCGGCATCGCTGACCACCACGCGATGACCATGGACGCGCAGGACACGGCTGCACGGCAGGCCGATGATGGAGTAACGCCCCCATTTCTCGCCACCCTGCACCGATTCCAGGAGATAGGAATTGGGGCCGTCGGCCAGCTTCAGGTAGATGGACAGGGGGGTGTCGAAGTCGGCCAGGGTTTCGAAGGCCAGGGGAATGCGGTTATAGCCTTGAGCGGCCAGGCGCAGGAAATCGTCGCGGGTCATGATCAGCCTCGTGGCGAGGAAAACGAAAGGTCAGGTGCACAGCGCGCCGGTCAGATACCGGCCAGGACGAAATCAGGCGCGCCAGCGCCAACGGGCCAGGGCCTTGATGACTTTCATCCATGCTCGCGAGGAGCCTGTGCGGGTGACCACCACGATGCGATCTCTTGCTCTTGAGGCGGGGGTTGAAGGGCCACGTTAGCCTAGCCGGCGCGGCATGGCAACCGGCCGGCCACCTCGGCGTGCTAGATGAACAGCTCGCGCAGATCGTCGACGACCAGATCCGGCTGCTCCAGGGCGATGGGCTCGCCATGATTGTAGCCATAGCTCAGGGCCACGCAGCGCACCCCGGCGGCACGGGCGGCGCGGATGTCGTTGCGCGAATCGCCGATGAACAGGGCCTGGCCGGCCACCACGCCGGCCAGCTGCATGACCCACAGCAAGCCGGCCGGGTCCGGCTTCTGCTGCGGCAGGGTATCGCCGCCGACGATCCAGTCGAAGTCGCCCAGGCCCATGTCGGCCAGGAGCGGCGCGACGAAGCGCTCCGGCTTGTTGGTGATCACCGCCAGGCGCACGCCCAGGGTGCGCAGCAGCGCCAGGCTGTCCAGCACCCCCGGATAGAGACGGGTCAGAGCGTGGCTGCCGCCATAGAGCTCCATGAACAGCGCCAGGGCCTCGTCGGCGGCGGCCTCGTCCACCGCGGCATGCGCCATATCGTCGGCCAGCGCGCGGCGCACCAGCACCCGGGCGCCGTTGCCAATCCACAGCCGCACCTTGTCCAGCCCCGCCGGCGCGCGGTCCAGGCGTACGAGCATGGCGTCCACCGCGGCGGCCAGGTCCGGCGCCGAGTCCAGCAGGGTGCCGTCGAGGTCGAACATCACCAGCGCGGGTGGCTGCCCGCCACCGAGCCTTACCAGGGCGCTCATACCGAGCGCGCCTTGGCCAGCTCGGCGCGCATCGCCTGGATCACCGCGGCGTAGTCGGACTGGCCGAAGATGGCCGAGCCGGCGACGAAGGTGTCGGCCCCGGCGCGAGCGATCTCGCCGATGTTCTTGACGTTGACCCCACCATCGATCTCCAGCCGGATCGGCCGGCCGGAGGCATCGATCAGGGCGCGCGCCTCGCGCAACTTGTCGAGGGTGCCGGGAATGAATTTCTGGCCGCCGAAGCCGGGGTTGACGCTCATCAGCAGCACCATGTCGATCTTGTCCATCACGTACTTGAGCACGTCCAGCGAGGTGGCCGGATTGAACACCAGACCGGCCCGGCAGCCGCCATCCTTGATCAGCTGCAGCGAGCGATCGATGTGCTCGGAGGCCTCGGGGTGGAAGGTGATGTCGGTGGCGCCGGCCTCGATGAAGTCGCCGATGAGGCGATCCACCGGCTTGACCATCAGGTGCACGTCGATGGGCGCGGTCACCCCGTAGTTGCGCAGCGCCTTGCAGACCATGGGGCCGATGGTGAGATTCGGCACATAGTGGTTGTCCATCACGTCGAAATGGACCATGTCGGCACCGGCGGCGAGGACCTTGTCGACTTCCTCGCCCAGGCGGGCGAAATCGGCGGACAGGATCGAGGGGGCGATGGCGAAGGGTTGCATGGGATAGCCTCGGCGAAGGTTGAGGGACAGCATTGTAACGGAGATCCGTCTGCGGCTCGGGCGTTCCCGCTGCCCTGCCGGGGCGAACGGCGGTAGGCTCGCCGGGGTCAACCCTGCCCTTGTCGAGGATTCCCGTCGATGTCGTCGCCCGCCCTGCTGCCACTCTGCCTGCTTCTGCTCGGCCTCACCGCCCCGGTGCGTGCCGAAGAGCCGCCCACCCCGGCGCCGGAAACGCCCGCGGCTCCAGCCGCCGTGGCCCCGGCGCTGGAGCGCAGCCAGGAGCAGCAGCAGGCGCTGATGCGGCAACTGCCCACCGAGCAGCAAAAGACCCTGCAGGCCGGCGACGAGTCCTTTCTTGCCCTGCTGGTGCCCGCCGCCCGAGCCAAGGCTAGCGGGACGGTGGTGCTGGTGCCGGGCGACGGCGAATCGGCCGACTGGCCCAATGTGGTGGCGCCCGTGCGCCAGCAACTGCCCACCTTTGGTTGGCAGACCATCAGTCTGAGCCTGCCCGACCCCTATGACCCGGTGGTGGCGATCGAGCGCGATACCGCCCCGGCGGACACCGACGCCCAGGCCAACAGCGAGCAGACGGCACCGCCGGTGACCGGTGGCAGCGGCGCGGTGCCCGCCGCTCCGACCCAGGCCGAAGCCGGCAGCGGCGAACCGGCCCAGGCGGCGGTCGCGCCGGTCGATCCCGAGGCGGCGGCCAATGCCCAGGCCACCCGGGTGCTGGCCCGCATCGCCGCTGGCATCGACCTGGCACTGCAACAGGGCGCCAACCCCATCGTACTGGTCGGCCACGGCACCGGCGCCTACTGGGCGGCGCGCTATCTGGCGGAAAAGGAACCGGCCGAGGTCAAGCAACTGGTGCTCATCGATGGTCGCGAGCCCCAGGGGCTGCCACCGCGGCTGGACGCCACCATGGGCAAGACCGATCTGCAGATCGCCGACCTGGTACATGCACCCGGACCGGCTGCCCAACGGCGCAAGGAGCGCGCGGCGCAAAAGGCCAACAAGAGCTATCGGCAGATCGACCTGCCGGTGATTCCCGGCGACCGTGCCGCGGAGCAGGAGCAGACCGTCCGCCGGCTGCGCGCCTGGCTGGATCGCCTGCCACCGGCCGCTAGCGGAAGCCCCGCCGCCTCTTGATCAGCTGATAGGCGGCATGCAGCTCGGCGGTACGCTGGGCAGCGGCATAGACCGCCGACTGGCCCGCCCCGGCACCGGCCTTCTTGTCGGGGTGGTGGCGGGAGAGCAGCCGCCGATAGGCCTGCTTGACCGTGGCGGCGTCGGCGTCATCGGTAACGCCGAGCAATTGCAGCGCCTTGCGATACTTCTCCTCGCCGCCGGGCTGGCGCGGCGCCGCCTGCACCGGTGGCTGCAGGGCCAGCACCTGGGCTTCGGCCAGACCCATCGCCTGCCCCCAGCCGAGGATCTCGTCGCGATCCCCAGGGCGCACGCTGCCGCTGATCCAGACCATGCGCCAGCAGGCGCGCAGGATGGCCTCGCTGCGCTCGCTGAGACGCTGCAGGTCGGCCGTCGACGGCAGGGTGCCGCCCTTGCCCTGCTCGAAGGCGGCGATGGCCTGCTTGCGGTCGTCGGCGCCGAGCCCCAGACGCTCGATCTCGCCTTCGGCCTGGCGGATGTGGGCCGTCAGCACCCGCCCCCCGCGCTTGGCCAGCCGGCCAAGCATCTGGAATTGCGCCTGATGTTCGAAGCGCCCGGGGCGCCCCTGCCAGCGTGCCTTCCAGCCCGCCAGGGAAGTCAGCCCCAGCTGGCGCTCACCGGCATGGGCGAGCAGCGCCACCAGCAGGGCGCCGGGAATGCTGGCCACGGCCCAGCCGGCCAGGAAGCCCAGCACCGTCAGCGGCCAGAACCAGACCTTCAAGAAGCCGTCCCGAACAGCCGCTCCGCTTCCGCCAGCCGCTCCAGGGTGCCCACGTCCACCCAGCGACCGTCCAGCCGCTGGCCCGAGACCTGTCCGGCGGCAATGGCGGGTCGCAACACGTCCACCAGCTTGAAGGCCCCGGCCGTGCGCTCGGCGAACAGCTGCGGATGCAACACGGCGATGCCGCTGTAGGTGAGCTTTTGCGGGGCATCCAGGGTGATCCCCCCGTCCACCAGACCGAAGTCGCCGGCCGGGTGATGCGGCGGATTGTCGACCAGCACCAGGTGCGCCAGGCGACCGGCTGGCAAGGCCAGGGTACCGAAGGCGAAATCGGTGCGGATATCGCCGTTGACCAGCACGAAGGGCGCACTGCCCAGCAGCGGCAGCGCGCGAAAGATCCCGCCCCCGGTCTCCAGCGGCTCACCCTCGGCAGAGAAGCGGATGGTGACCCCTAGTTGGCTGCCATCGCCCAGGACGGCTTCCAGCTGGGCGCCCAGCCAGGCGTGATTGATCACCAGCTCGGTTATGCCTGCCGCGGCCAGCGCCCGGATGTGATGCTCGATCAGCGGCCGGCCGTTCACCTCGATCAGCGGCTTGGGCAGGCTCAACGTCAGCGGTCGCATCCGCTCGCCCTTGCCCGCCGCCAGGATCATGGCCTTCATGCGTCGGCCCGCGCGGCGTGCAACTCGTCGAGCAAAGCGCCGAGATCGGTCAGCTCCGGTCGCCGCGCCACCACGGTGCGGATGTAGGCAAGAAAGCGCGGGGTGTCGGCGACGTAGCGCGGCTTACCGTCGCGATGCCAGATGCGGGCGAAGATGCCCATCACCTTGAGGTGGCGCTGCACGCCCATCAGATCCGAGGCGCGCTGGAAATCGGCGAAGTCGGGCTGCACCGGGATGCCGGCGGCCCGTGCCTGCTCCCAGTAGCCCAGCAGCCAGCGCTGCACCAGCGGCTCGGGCCAACTGAGGAAGGCATCCTTGAACAGGCTGGTAATGTCATAGGTCACCGGCCCGATGACCGCATCCTGGAAGTCCAGCACGCCCGGATTGGGCGTGCTCAGCATCAGGTTGCGCGGCATGAAGTCCCGGTGGACCAGCACCTGGGGTTGCGCCAGGGCGCTGTCGATCAATCGATCGCAGACGGCCTGCCAGCGTTCGCGCTGACTGGCGCTGAAGGTCGTGTCCAGTTCGCGACCCACGTACCACTCTGGAAACAGACTCAACTCGCGGGCGAGCAGAGCCCTGTCGTAGAGCGGCAGGCTGCCGTTCGTCGGCTGCTTGCCCTGGAAAGCCAGCAGGGCATCGATGGCCGCCTGGAAATAATCGTCGGCATTGGCCGCATTGATCACCTCCAGATAGGTCAGGGTGCCGAGATCGCTCAGCAGCAGGAATCCCCGCTCCAGATCCTGAGCCAGGATGCGTGGTACATGGACCCCGGCCTCGGCCAGTAGCGCGGCCACCTGGACGAACGGACGGCAGTCCTCCTGCGGCGGCGGCGCATCCATCACGATCAGGCTGCGGCCCTCGCCCGCCCAGCGGAAATAACGGCGAAAACTGGCATCGCTGCTGGCCGCGGTCAGGCTACCCTTGGGCACCTCGCCCCAGGCCTGTTCCCGGAAAATTTCCGGTAGAACGGTGGTCAGCCAGTCTTCTATCTGGTTTAAGCGAACATCTTCAGTCATTTACAGCGGATCCCTCGGCCCTAGCCGATGTGCAGGTCATGTTTTATTATCCGCTATCTTTTTGAGCCCATCGAGAGGCCGCGGCCCCTTAATGGCCGGCGTGCAGGACGACTTTAAGGATGGCCGTGAAAACCCCCGCGTTTCGCAGAAAATTTCCCCTCTTGGTAACCGGCAGCCTGCTCGCCATGCAGCCCGTCACCGCCCTTATCGCCGCCCCCGCCGAGCAGTTCAGCTGTAGCGCCGGAGCCGGCGGCGGCTGGTCGTGCAACACCCAGGCACCGACCGCGGCCATTCCGCCCCGCCCCAGCAAGGGCGAGACCCAGGGCGTCGCGGCGGAGCCCGCCGCGCGCAAGGGTGATACTGCCGTACTGGTGACCGAGAGCAAGGGCCGCGCCCTGAAGTCCCGCAGCGCCGACTACAGTCACCTGGACTGGGTCCCGCGCGATCAGCTGACCCCGGCCCAGTTGGCCGAGACCGGTCCCTACTGCAGCGGTGCCTATGTCGAGCCGCAGCGTCCAGGCATGTACGACGACACCCCGACCGCCAAGGCCCCGACCTACATCTCCGCCAAGGCCTCGCGCTACGAGCAGGAGCAGCAGGTCGCTACCCTGGCCGGTGACGTGGTGCTGCGCCAGGGCGGCATGCAGGTGGAATCCCAGGAAGCCAACCTGCACCAGCTGGAGAATCGCGGCGAGCTCAAGGGCAACGTCAGATTCCGCGACAACGGCCTGCTGATGGTCGGCGACAAAGCCGATATGCAGCTGGACAACGGCCAGGTCCAGGTCGATAACGCCGAATTCGTCATGCACCAGAGCCGCGCCCGTGGCAGCGCGCTCTACGCCAAGCGTGGCGACGACGCCATCATCCGCCTCAAGGATGGCACCTACACCACCTGCGAACCGGGCAGCAACGCCTGGCAGGTCAAGGGCAACACCGTCACCCTGAATCCGGCCACCGGCCTCGGCTACGCGACCAATGCCACGCTGCGGGTCAAGGACATTCCGGTCCTCTATACGCCCTTCATCTACTTCCCGATCGACGACCGTCGGCAGTCCGGTTTCCTGGCACCCTCGATCAGCACTTCCAGCGACACCGGCTTCGCGATCACCACGCCCTACTACTTCAACCTGGCGCCCAACTACGACGCCACCCTCTATCCGCGCTATATGGCCAAGCACGGCCTGCAGACCGAGGGCGACTTCCGCTACCTGACCCGCAGCAGCGAAGGCGAGGTCTACGGCTCCTACCTCAAGGACACCGACCCGGAGCACGAGGGCGAACCGGAAGCCACCGACAACCGCTGGCTGTACGGCTGGAAGAATCGCAGCGGCCTGGATTCGCGCCTGATGGCCGAGGTGGACTACACCCGCATCAGCGACCCCTACTACTTCCAGGACCTGGACACCGACCTCGGCATCAACAAGCCGACCTACGTCAACCAGCAGGGTCGCCTGACCTACCGCGGCGACACCTTCGTCGCCGGCCTCAACGCCCAGGCCTACCAACTGGCTACCGTCTCCGACGTGACGCCCTACAACCGCCTGCCGCAGCTGACCCTGAGCGGCGCCCTGCCCTACAACCCGGGCGGTCTGGACTTCACCTACGACACCGAGGCGGTGCGTTTCACCCGCAGCTTCGACGACAACACATACTTCGACCTGGACGACAACGGCAATCGCACCAACGTGCGCAACCGCCCGGACGTCAACCTGTTCGGCCTGACCCGCGCCGAAGGCAATCGCTACCACGTCGAGCCGGGCATCGCCCGCCCGATGACCGCGTCCTGGGGCTTCCTGACGCCGTCGCTGCGCTATGCCTATACTCGCTACGACCTGGACCTGGACAGCACCGGCCAGAACGACCTGAACTCGCCGCTGGTCGGCGGTAGCCGTCGCGCCGCGGCCGGTTCCAGCGTGACCAGCTTCAACGACAGCCCGACCCGCTCGGTGCCGATCTTCAGCCTCGACAGCGGCCTCTACTTCGACCGCACCTCGAACCTGTTCGGCGAAGGCGGCAAGCAGACCCTGGAACCCCGCGCCAAGTACCTCTACGTACCCAACCGCGACCAGGACGATCTGCCGGTGTTCGATACCGGCGAATACACCTTCAGCTACAGCTCGCTGTGGCGCGACAACCGCTTCACCGGTCGCGACCGCATCGGCGACGCCAACCAGCTGGCCCTGGGTGCCACCAGCCGCTTCATCGAGCCCAACGGCTTCGAGCGCGCCAACGTGAGCTTCGGCCAGCTGTTCTACTTCCGCGACCGCGAAGTGCAGCTGCCCGGCCTGACCAAGGACGACCTGGCCTACGCCCGCAGCCTGGGGCAGAACATCGACAATCCCCAGGCCACCACCTCGCGCTCGCCCTATGCCCTGGCTGGCATGTATCGCTTCAATCGCGACTGGCGCGTGAACGGCGAATTCAACTGGGATCCGACCCTGCACCAGACCGACTCCGGCAGCGTCATGTTCCACTACCAGCCGGAAGCCGAGCCGGGCAAGATCCTCAACGTCGGCTATCGCTATCGTGACAACGTCCGAGTGTTCGATCCGAACTTCGGCCGCTTCACCTACAACAGCGACGACTACAAGGTCGACCAGCACGACATCTCCTTCATCTGGCCGATCGTGCCCCAGTGGTCCGCGATTGCCCGCTGGCAGTTCGACTACAACAAGAGCCGTACCCTCGAAGCCTTCGGTGGCTTCGAGTACGACAACTGCTGCTGGAAGCTGCGCCTGATCAGCCGCTACTGGCTCAAGAGCGAAGACGACGTCTTCTACACCGCCCAGAGTTCCGAAGCCGATCGCGGGATCTTCCTGCAGATCGTGCTCAAGGGACTTGGCAACGTCTTCGGCGGCAAGACCGAAGGCTTCCTGGACAGAGGCATTCAAGGCTATCGTGAACGTGAAGACCAAGCTATGTAACGCCCTGCGCCCGCTCGCCCTGGGCGCGGCGCTCGTTCTCTCCCCTCTGGCTCAGGCTGCCGTGGTCCCGCTCGACAAGGTCGTGGCCATCGTCGACAACGACGTGGTCATGCAGAGCCAGCTCGATCAGCGACTCAACGAGGTCAAGCAGAACATCACCCGCCGCGGGGGGGCCGGGGGGGCCGCCCGGCCGCGGGGCCCGCCCCGGGGGGGGGGGTGGT